>CAIMNF010000352.1 GCA_903842755.1 Oligoflexia bacterium | reverse complement strand
TTCAGAATCTTTTGCTCTTCAAAACGTTTTCGAGTCAAATTATCCTGTATCGACCACGGAAGCAACCGCCTTGGTTGACATCGGAGCATTGAGTACGAAAATTGTAATCTGCGCTGGCGGAACGCCTCTATTTATTAAAGATGCTAGCTTCGGTGGCTTAGCAATTACCCAAGAAATTGAGCGCGAGTTAAAGCTCTCTTTGAACGATGCAGAAGCCTTAAAGATTTCAGAAAACTTACCGCACGAGGTAGCCGAGATTTTAGGACGAATGGGACAGGTCGTTGGAACAGAAATTAAAAAAGCAATGGATTACTACTCAGCGTCTTCCATTGGACCGCCAGTGACCTCGATCCTTTTGACCGGGGGCGGGTGCCGAATGCAGGGGGTAGATACTGCCACACAGAATGTAACCAATGTGCAATGCCAAATCCTAAACCCCTTTCAGAAAGTTCAAGGAAGTAAAAATTTGTCTCCTGATTTTTTGGCGAGCATTACGCCTGAAGTAACCATTCCAATGGGTTTAGCTATTCGCGCAGGAGATCCTGCATGATTCGCATCAATTTAGCAAAACGAAAGCAAGCGGGGTATGTGGGGGCAGGGGGTACGAATACAGTTTCCGGAAAAACTAGCTTTTTGGATGGGGTCACTGGATTTATATCGAGTTCCGCGCAAACGTCAAATATAGATTATAGCCAGGTGTTTTTAAGGATCGTTTTACCGATCATTTTGTGTGTTGCGATGTATTTTCTGTTCGACCGCTACGTCACGGATCAAAAAGAACTGATGGCTGCTGAACTCCGTAAAATGGACGAAGATCGAAGCAAGCTTGACAAAGAAACAGCCAAGATCAAGGGATATGAAAAGGAACAAGCGGAGATCGAGAAAAACTCTAAAATTATTCAGGGGAAAGTCGACGCGGTAGAAAAACTAACTAACAATCGTGATTTTGCACTCAAGGCATTAGTTGCGCTTTCACACGCAGTGCCAAAGGAAATGTGGATAGATTCGATCGAAGAAACAGAGACTGGATTCCAACTTTCGGGGAATGCGACCGATATGGGCATGGTGGGAGATTTTATCGGGAAACTTGGACAATCCATTTATTTTAAAGATGTATCTTTTAAAAATACCCGGACGGATACGACGACCAACGTGACGAGCTTTGATATCACAGCGAGGCGGGAATGATGGAAAAGGTACTTCGAATTCCATTCTTTCTGGCAGCCATCCTCTACGGGTTGTATTTGGGGTATGAGTGGTATGAATTTAATTTTGATGATTCGGGCGAAGTGGCTTCTCATAAAAAAAGTATCGCTGAAAAGCAAACAAGTTACGATGAGGCAAAAAAAAAGTTAGAAGCGGGGCTTAAGTTTAAGGCACAGAAGGAGGCCAAACTTCGGGACTTGCAAGAGCGGGTAAAAAAACTTGCGAAATATAAGGGTGCCCTAGCAGAGAATTTAGACTATTCAACCCTTTTAAAACTGATCAATGTTGAAGCAAGAGTGGTCGGATTAAAGTTAGATAAGATTGAGCCTGGCAAAGATTCGACAAAGCCATTTTATGTAGAGCACGAATATAAAATTAGCATGCGTGGGACCTATACCAAGTTTTTGGGATTTTTCCAACGATTGTCCCAATTAGACAAAATTTTGAGAGTTGAGGCGTTTCGAATTAAGCCGTTGTCGACATCTTTAAGTCGTAGTCAAAATTTGGATGCCGAGCTTTCGATCCATACGTATCAGTACAAAATTAGCAGTGAAGATAGCATTGGGGTGACCGCAAGCAAATGA
>CAIMNF010000351.1 GCA_903842755.1 Oligoflexia bacterium | reverse complement strand
TGTACAAGAGTTTTGCGCTCCCCATCTCCAGTTTTTTTACTTAGGGTTGGGGTTGCTCGTTCTTGCAGAAGTGTGTTCTATTTTGGATATTAAAAACATATGGTGCGACCCCAATAATCATTGGTTCCAGGGGCACGCCACTTGGCATGTCATCAGTGCGATTGGGCTCTTTTTCGTTTCACGCCATTTACTGTCGATTAAGTCTTTTTTAAAGGCTTAGTGAATCCGGTCTTCGCGCTTCACGGAACGTAAGTTTTGATTCAGTACTTTTTTCCGAATCCGCACGTTCTCTGGCGTCACTTCAATCCATTCGTCTTCGTCAATCCACTCCAGCGACCGCTCCAGCGACATTTCGCGGATCCCCGCAAGGGTCACTAATAGTTCGGCGTGTGCCGCGCGAATGTTGGTAAGCTTTTTCGTTTTGCAGGGGTTTACGTTCATATCGTTTTCTTTATTATTTTCGCCAATGATCATGCCTTCGTAAACTTTTACGCCTGGCTTTACAAATAAAACGCCGCGCTCTTCCAATGTTAAAAGGGAATATTCTACCGTCTCACCAATCCGGTCAGCCACCAAGGCCCCGTTTAAGCGGTGAGGAATGTCGCCCTTATGGGGAGCATATTCAATTAAATAAGAACTAAATAAACCATCGCCCCGGGTTGCGGTCAAGTAACGTGAGCGAATCCCAAGCAATCCACGTGCCGGAATATCAAACTCCAACCGGACCCGTTGTTTCCCAATGCCTTCTTGGTGGGGCATGGCTTCGTATTTGGTTAATAAGCCTTTTCGCTCCTGAAAAATTCGGGTGACGTCGGATGCGTGTTCTTCGGGTAAATCCAAAACCGCGCGCTCCATCGGTTCCAACCGAGAGCCGTTTTCGTCCCGCTGAAATAGCACTAAGGGCTTGCCAACCATAAATTCAAAACCTTCGCGCCGCATTTGTTCAATCAAAATTGCAAATTGTAATTCGCCTCGTCCCAACACGCGGAACTGGTCCGAGGTCTCGGTTTCTTCGAACTTCAAGGCCACGTTATGGAGCACTTCTTTTAAAAGGCGTTCCCGCAGTTTTCGGGACTGAATGGCTTCACCCTCTTGCCCAGAAAGGGGCGAAGTGTTTACGGAAAACAGCATGGCTAAGGTTGGCTTTTCAACCACGATCCGAGGGAGCGGGGGACTATCCATCACGGAAGAAACCGTATCGCCAATTTCAAAGTTTTCACAACCGGCAATTACGCCAATATCCCCCGCTAAAATCTCGGGCACTTCGACCTGTTTTAATCCCAAGTAGGTGTAAATTTGAGTGGTCGTGAAGGGCTCAATTTTGGGGTTCCCGTTGGAATCCACGCCTTGTCTAAAAATGCGCTGGGTTTTCTTCACGGAGCCGCTCAATACCCGCCCAATGGCCAATCGGCCTACATATTCGGAATAAGAAAGATTGGAGATCATGATTTGGAAGTTTGGGTTATCTGAAATTTTCGGCGCAGGTACCGTATCCACAATCAACTTAAAGAGCGGTTCAAGTGACCCTGTTTTCTCTTTATTAATCAGCGGGCGAATGTCGTCAAAGTTGGTCGTGCACCAGCCTTGGCGAGCGCAGGTGTAGACGATTGGAAAATCACACTGCTCGTCGCTCGCTCCTAATTCCAGGAATAAATCAAAGGCAGCATTGACCACTTCTTGAATGCGTAAGCCATCCTTACACTCTGGGCGATCCACTTTGTTCACTACGAGAATAATTTTATGTCCCTTTGCGAGTGCCTTTTGAAGCACAAAGCGCGTTTGGGGGAGCGGACCTTCGGCTGCATCCACCAATAAAAGGGCACCATCGACCATCCCCATAATCCGTTCCACTTCGCCGCCAAAGTCCGCGTGGCCTGGAGTATCGACGACATTGACTTTGGTGTCGCCCACTTGAATGGACGTATTCTTGGCCATGATGGTAATCCCGCGTTCGCGTTCAAGGTCCATAGAATCCATGACCCGGTCATCCAGGGATTGGTGTTGCTTAAATGTTCCCGATTGGCGAAGTAAATGGTCAACGAGTGTGGTTTTGCCATGGTCGACGTGTGCGATAATGCAGATATTTCTAATATTTAAGCTCATATGATCCTTAGGGTTTTTCTGGTCTATTTTTCTTTTTTTTTGTTTTCTTTTGGTTGTTCTTTTGATCGTTCGTTTGGTCTACCGTCAGTTTACGAAGTGCTAGGAGAGAATGACCTAAGGCCACTCCTTCATTAGCCGATTTTTAAAGTTGCTTTTTGTTAACAATACATGTAAATCAAGAATCTCTGTACCCTTTTTATTAAATTTTTTAAATTTTTGCTTAAGTAATATGCTATAAGCAAGCAATCAGTAATAAGTAACAGTAATCGGTAACAGTAAGTAGAGGATCAAGTATGGCAAGAGTATGTGATTTAACCGGAGTAAAGCCTTTTAGTGGAAATAAAGTTTCGCACTCTAATATTAAAACGCGCACCAAATGGATGCCAAACTTGAAGGATAAGCGTTATACCATTCCTGAATTAACAAAGACCGTCACCTTAAAGCTTTCTACACGTGCAATCCGCACCATTGATAAATTAGGTGGTATTTCTGCCGCGATTTTAAAATCTCGTAACGACACCTTGAGCCCAAAGGCGCTTAAATTAAAAACCGAAATTAAAAAAGCGCGTTCTGATATTTCTGCAGGCAAGAAAAAACTCGCTCTCTAGTCGAGTTTACTCACGAATCCCATCTGCTCGGTCTCATCTATTTAGGCTCATTTGTGGTTTCGCGTTAATAGCCCCCGTTTTTATTGATCGGCTTGATTCGTCGCCTTTTTTACAGGCCAATCCCAAGGACTAAATGCTCATTACCGCCATTCAATTTATATTGATCTCCTCTTTTTGGAGTGGATCGTTCCTTGCTATTAAGCCGTTAGTGGACTCATTCCCTCCCCTTGCCTCAGGAGCGTTGCGAATGGTGGTGGCTTTTGTAAGCTTGTCGATTATTTTGCCCTTCTTAAAAATAAAGCTTCGCGTCCCGGCCCAGGCCCAGCGATTAGTCTGGTTGACTGGGGTTTTTGCGTTGGGATTACCCTTTTCGTTTTTATTTTGGGGCGAAACCTTGGTTACTCCGGGATTAGCGGGGATGATCAACGGAACGGTGGCGTTGTGGGTATTTCTTTACGGAATTATTTTTATGCCCAAGCAAGAACGTCTCACTCAAAAAAAGGTAATTGGGCTGCTGGCGGGACTGAGTGGCGTGATCTTTATTTTCATTCCTTCCCTGATGGCCCAAAAAGGGAGTTCGTCTGTCCTAGGAATTGCGGCTATTTTTGGAATGGCGAATGCGTACGCGATCGGGGTGCTGTTGAATCGAAAAATTTTTACCGATTTCCCCCAAATCCACCCCTTCTCAAATCTATATCAGCAGTCGATTTCTGGTCTTGTTTTTTTGCTGTTGGTAACCAGTGTGATCGAAGGTTTCCCTACGCAGGCACCAGAGCACTACTGGCGTTTGTTAATTTTCCCGGAGCTTTATTTGGGGTTTGTGTCCACAACCTTGGGCTTTATGATTTTTTATAGTTTAATTAAAAAATTAGGCTCTGTCCGAACCGCAACGGTAACTTATGTGGTGCCGGCCACCACCCTGGTTTTTGATTTTTTAATTAATTCTAGAATTCCCGGTGTTTTTGAGGTGATCGGAGTGGTGGGAATTACGGCGGGGGTCGTGATTTTAAATTGGCCGACACCGCAGGTATCCTCAACATTAAAGGGGTAATTTTTTAATTAAAGATTAGCTGAAATTCAATGTACTCAATCCATTCGGCACGCTTGCCAAGGGCGGATTTAAGGTCCAATCAGACACACTAGCAACGCCCATCATTGCAGTGATAAACTATTTTCATGGTTCTTCTGTTCCCGTTAATGATACTGCTTTCCTTTAGCCCCGCTCAAGCGGCCCCAAAATCAGCCGGCACGGGGACCATCTGCACCATTACTCTGAATTCGAGCGACGAGAAGGAAGTTTTTAAACAACAACTAAAGGGTTTTCAGTTTAAGGAACTTGTCCCCGATCAAAAGGAAGACTCCAAAGACGCGTCATCCGATCCGAGGAGTTGGTTTCAGAAGTCCTGTGAAGCGTTCGAGGCCGAAAACGTGCAATGCGATGCCCTTGTGATTTCGGGTCACTTTGGAGGAACTTTTTTTGGGTCTTCCGGTAAAAACTTGTCGTTAGAGGACTTGGAAGATGCCTCATGCAATCATCGCTGCGATGGGGTTTTGAAGGATCCCAAAGCAGTTTACCTGTTCGGATGTAATACTCTTGCAGGTAAAGACCAAGACTCCAGAACCCCAGAGCAATACAGACAAGTCTTAATCGGCGATGGAATCCCGGCCCAGCAGGCCGAGCAAATCGTTGAAGAACGCTATGGTGCAACCGGAAGCACGAACCGTGACCGGATGGTTAGGGTGTTTGGGAACACACCCAGGATATATGGGTTTAGCTCGATCGGCCCAAAAGGCGAGCATGTCAAAGACATGCTTACAAAATTTTTTAAAGAGGAGCCCGATTATTCGGCTTACCTAAAAAAAGCAGAGGCCGAGCGTCTTGCAAAAGATAAAGCCCCCGTGCTCTCCCAGTTTAATAAATTCAACAATCACTTCAATGATCCGTTTCAAAAATGTTTAAACGAAACCGCCGTGACGTGCGCAAACGGGGTTTGTGAGCAAAAAAAAGACGTGACTGAACAGCTCTGCTCTGTTCGTAATGAAAATATACCCCTTTCCGATAGGCTTACTACCCTGGATGGGCTGCTTCGACAAAAAGATGCCCTTGCGTTTGTGCCAACTGCAGCAAGTGTTTTAGCCAACATTGATCCATCCAAATTAAGTGATGCAGAGAAAAAAGCCTTCGATCAACTCAAGAACAACCCGAGTTTAAAAGATTCGCTCTTAACACTTATTCAAAATGAGAAAGCCACACTTTATTCGCAAAAAGTGAAATGGATAGCGCTTGCTAGCAAATTGGAATGGCTAAGCCCAGCGGAACAAAAAAAGGCCTATCAAAATGTGGGAGAAGGATTGATCAAGGGAATTAACGACCAGTCAAATTGGGATTTGTTTTTTTCGATCTATCATCAAAACAAAGATTTTTCACTAGCTTTAAAGGACGACCCGAAAGTCGCAAATTCACTCGTGGAAGCTTTAAAGAATCAAGATGCACGTGTGCGTTCGAATGCGGCCTATGAACTCGGTGAAATCAAACCCAGTGACCCGAAAATTGCAAATTTACTCGCGGATGCATTAAAGGATCAAAGTGCAGACGTGCGGTTGCGCGCAGCCTATGCACTCGGTGAAATCAAACCCAGCGACCCGAAAGTCGCAAATTCACTCGTGGATGCATTAAAAGATCAAGATGCAGACGTGCGGTTGCGCGCAGCCGATGCACTCGGTGCAATCAAGCCCAGTGACCCAAAAATTGCAAATTCACTCGCGGATGCATTAAAGGATCAAGATGCGGGCTTGCGTTGGCACGCAGCCAATGCACTCGGTGCAATCAAGCCCAGTGACCCAAAAATTGCAAACTCACTCGTGGAAGCCTTAAAGGATCAAACGGCAATGGTGCGTTTGGGCGCAGCCAATGCACTCGGTGCAATCAAAACAATTGACCCAAAAGTACTAAACTCAGTGGTTGATCTTCTTAAAAACCAACACAAAGGCGTGCGAGAAAGTGCAGCCTTTGCAATCGGTTACATCAAACCAAGTGACCCGAAAACGGTAAATTCACTCGTGGAAGCTTTAAAGGATCAAGATGCACAGGTGCGCTCGGGTGCAGCCTTTGCACTTGGTGAAATCAAGCCCAGTAACCCAAAAGTGGCAAATTCACTCGTGGAAGCTTTAAAGGATCAAGATGCACAGGTGCGCTCGGGTGCAGCCTTTACACTCGGTGAAATTAAACCAAGCGACCCGAAAGTCGCAAATTCACTCGTGGAAGCCTTAAAGGATCAAGATGCGCAGGTGAGTTCGAGTGCAGCCTATGCACTCCGTGAAATCAAACCAAGTGACCCCGCGATCAAAGATGCAATGAAAAAAGCTGGTATAGCTGTGGATTGGTAAGCAAGCCTATCTGCAACAGCGAAAGAATTCAGCAGGCAAAAATCCCTTGTGTAATCGACACCGAAGCAAATGAAGGAGACCCACTTCATTTTTCCGTTTGCTATTAGCATATGGGCCTTGCCCTTTTTGCTTTTGGGCTGCCCTGTGCGGCGTCCACACCCTAAAAAAGATAACTTTTCGCCTGTTTAAGGGGGATAAATTAAGATTGACCAGCGTTATAACTTTTGTTATAACTTATAATAAGGAAAAAATATGTCTTCAATAAAAATTAGAAAAATTGGAAATTCACTAGGACTCATTCTCCCGAAAGAAATTCAAGATTCATTAGAAGTTGCTGAAGGAGATCTGATTGAATTTACGCACATAGAAAACAAAAAAGTCTTACTAGAGTCAAGCCTTCCTCACCACTCGCAATGGAAATTTAAAGGCGTAAATGAGCTTTCTAAAGACGATAAGGATTGGCTTGATGCTGACTTAGAGGATGATTCACATGTGCAAAAATGGTGAGATTTGGAAAGTGAAGCTTTATCCAGCGCGAGGGAGTGAGCAAGACGGTGTTCGGCCCTGTTTAGTGATCAGCCCCGATTCGATGAATAAAGCTTTGCAAACCGTAATTGTATTGCCAATGACAAGAGCTGAAAAAGATTGGCCATCACGCGTGCGGATTAAATTAAATCAAGAAGTAGGGCAGGCATGCATTGAGCACATTAGGTCAATTTCAAAAGAACGGCTAATTGAAAAAATTGGAACTGCAAATGAAATTGAAATGGCGCAAATTTATAAGAGGATTCACGCAACCTTTGCCCGTTAAAAATACGACATTGGGAATATAAAGGCAAAAACTACATTGTCTTAAGGCATCGAATTGAGGATTTCTCAACGGACCGCTTGATTGCTTACTTACAAGTTCTTAATCCAGAAACGTAGCTCAAGGTTGGGTAAGAATGATCATTTTAGAAATTATTTTTATTAACGGGTGGATTTCAGGTCCAAATTATTCAGCATGCAAAAATCCCTTGCACAAAAGGGGCCGTAGCAAATGACGCAGGTCCAGTTGATTTTCAGTTTGCTATTAGCACATGGGCCTTGCCCACTTGTTTTTGGGCCGCCCTATATGGCGTCAACACCCTTAACGGGGCAACTTTTCAATTAAAGAAGCAATCGCCGGCGCCGTGGTGAGGTCATCGCCGCAGTCGTGGGTTTGGACGTGCATGAATGCAAAAGGAATCGGCGGAGCGCTGTAGTTTTCCAAGTACGTAACCCAATGGAATGCCAAATTATTACAAACATAATTCCCAATACTGTGGGTGAGCTTTATTTCAGGTATGGTGCGCAACCAGCTTTTAATTTGCTGTGAGTAAAATCGAATTTTTTTCTTGCTGGGTTCATTCGGAATAATCGTGTGCCGGACACGGGTCACTCCTGCATTATCCGCCAGCGAATCAGAATCTTCATTCCAGGTGGCTTGCTCCAGGTTTACTTGGCCGCACGATGCTCCTTCACCCAAGGAAATAATCAAATCTGGCTTTCGGGGCAGGGCAAGCAAACACTGTTGGGCCGCCAAAAAATCCTGGTCGTAGCGAGTAGGGACGAGACAGGGGTATACGTCATAGTGCTGCGCTAAAAGTGGTTTAAGTTGCTGGGCCACCTGGAAAGAGTGGTTCTCCGTCGCGCCACCAAAGGGATCGAACCCGGTAATCAGAATGATTGGCTTTTCCGGGGGAGGCTCTGTTTGAGCGAAAACAGAGCTCAATGGGGCCGCGTTCAAAATCGTAAAAGTAAAAAACCAGAGGAGGTGTTTTTTCGTCCGCATCGTGACGACGGATTAAACACATTAAGTTGAATCTATCAACTAAATAAATTTAATTTATGATAAAACTGAAAAACCCTTTTATTTACACAAGTGAAAAAGTTGGGTAAAGTATTCCTTCTGGTGAAGACGCATTTGCTTTTTATAGGACTTGTAATGACTTTCGCACGCGCGGCGAGCGCGGATTGCGATTCCAAGCTTAATCCGCATGGCGTTGCAGCCGCCTCGCAAATGGTCGCTCCATTTTTAGACCTCGGCTCTTTAGAAAAAGTGTATTACGAAGAAAAAAACCATGAACTCCATTTTATCCCCAAAGGCCCAATCGCCGATCAAAACGAAAAAGGGCTTCTGGCGGTCATTGGCGCGGCAACAAAATGGTTCGAATTGATTCGTGGCTGGCAAAAGCAGTTCTCTCAGGAGCGTATTGCGCTGGCAGAGAAGTATGCAACGCAATCGGAATATGTTTATACCGTTTCAACACCGCTTTTCCGGCAGGAAGGAATTCGTCAAGGTGAAATTACCGGGACGTTAGGTGTGACCATTGCGCGCTATGGAAATGGATTACCCGATGGGTCGCCCAATGAATTACTCACCATGGAAGAAAGCCATCAGTGGAGTTTAGAACGCCCCCGTCTTGCCGATGGAAAATTAGGAAAGATTTTTGAGATGCGCACTTATAGTATGCATCCCGACGTTGGGTCCGAGCCGTTTGGTTTACTGTGGGCCGGAATGAACGAAATTTTGCAGCGTGAATTAAAAGAATCTCCTGAACTCGCAAAATTGAAGGTGGTCTTTACCTACGGCGATGAAAAATCCTTCAAAATGTACCGTAAAATGGGCTTTAAACTTGCAGACCCCGCGCGCTACCCGCCCGTGAATCATTTGGGCCAACTCTGGCACGCCTACGTCGCTTCGCCTGAAGAAATGCTGCAAAATTACATTAGCCGAATTCGCAAATACGAAGTCAGCACCGGCCTTCCTTCTGTGACGGTGGAAACCGCCGGAGGGCGTACATTTGTTGCTAAGGGCGACAAAATTAGAATGGCCGGAAAATTTGCTACGCAATTTACTTTGGCCAAGCCTACCGAGTTCCTCCCCGGACTATGGCTAAAGGAGTCCGCGCGGATTTTAACCGAGGACGAAGCCGGCCAAACATTTCAATTGGACGGAGTTGAATCTGACCCCCTGGCCGCCGAAAACTCGCTAGTGGAAACCATGGAGCTAAACCATAAGCCCTTTGTTGCGTATTATAGTGCAATAAAAAAGGAAGTCATTCTTCATGAGTGGGCGGGCGTAAAGGCCGCAACCGGTTCCGCGCTGGGAGTTTTACCGGACCATTTATTGATTTCGGTTTTAGATGAAAACTTTAATGTAGATCCTATTCGATTGCCCGGAGTGATCGCAAAGAAGGGTGGGGGGCTTGAAATCCTTCGGAAGCAGGAGTTCACTTTCTATCGGATTCGGGGGCTTGCGCAAGAGGTAGAAATTGAGCCTGGACTTTACGCCCATCCCAATGGAACAGTAGAGATCAAGGTGTATGACGATGGCAGAAAAGAAGCAATCTTAGTGCAGCCATTGTCGAGACCCTTCGTTTCTTCCACGGGGCGAGTTCATTTTCCGGGAATGACTTTTAGTGGCTTATTTAACCAGTTAGACGCGATGATCATCGGTGAAGGGCAATGATTCAGAAAAATACGCAGAATGAAATTTTAAACTATACCCTGATGGGCGATTTTTTTAAGCTTAAGCCTTCAAAATCAGACCGCAGGCGGATGCAAATTATTGAACAAACCATCCACGAGCTGGCGACGCATGGCTTAGACCGGACCACCCACGACTCCTTGGCAAAAGCGTGCGGGATTAGCCGTGCCCTTGTGCAACACTATTTTCCCGATCGCGACGAATTAGTCTTGATCGTCATGAGGTTTGTTCGAGCAAAATTTCAAAAACTGTGTGTGGACGCCATTCAAAAGGCGAACACTCCGCGAGAGCGATTGACGGCGTACCTGCAAGCAGTGTGCTCTTGGCCGCACGTTTCGCCGGAAGATACCAAAGTTTGGCTATTATTCTATTACCAATGTGGAATCAGCAAAAAATACCGTAATTTGAATTCC
>CAIMNF010000350.1 GCA_903842755.1 Oligoflexia bacterium | reverse complement strand
TTCAGAATGCAAAGCAAATGGTTCAGGAAATCCCGACGCCTTCGCCGTCCTGGTCGCTTCGCGACCACGCGGCATTGATTTAAAAATAACAGATTCTAAATTTCTTGTTATTTGCGCAATAGATTCCTTTGAACCGGGAAGGGTTGAAAATTCATGAAATATTTGATTCCTTTCTTGATTTTTTAGAATCTCAAATTCTTCAATCACCAGTAAAGGCGAGCCAGGTTCCGCTCCTTCACTCATCTGAACGCAATTATCTGTTGGTTCAGACCAAAGACCGGGCGAGGTCGTGGGAGACCAAGGAATAATTTTGATTGAAGTAATTGAAATACTTGGCATCGAATAAAGTAAAATTCGTCTTAAACTATTTCCTAAAGTAATTCCTTGACCTAATTCAAGATTTGAAAAAAGAAATTTGCCATAATGCAAAGGAGCCTCATAACTAGCGTGTTTTACCATCTCCGGACTTCTGCTTTCTAGTTGAGGTAACATCGAGTCTAAAGGTTTACGAATACCTAGATGGCTTCGCGATTCGAGTAACGAACGATTCTGAGAGGTTTGCTGATTAGCCAGTTCAGGGACATATGAAGAAACAAACTCTGCTGTGAAACCGCTAGCATGATCTACGGCTTCGCCGTCCGAGCTACCTGACAGTTTGCCAAGCAACTGGACCGCAGGGTTTTGCCATTCAATGTGAGAGTCAATACAATTTAAATTATTTGTAAAAAAAACCTTTGACATTTTTCTATATTGTATGTTTAAGGGCTTTGCCGTTTGAGTTAGCCAGCAAGTTCCGCTTGTCTCGTTTGTCGCGTTCGCTTACCGATTCCCTCGAAGGGTTCAAGGCAGTTGTTGGGTTATTGTGACTTCCCAAGGCTATAGGTATCTAAATCTACTTAGCTAGAACCGCGAAGCCGTCTGAACCTAGGTCTACAGCTAGGACGGCGAAGCCGTCAATATCTTTCAACTAGCTCTGGACGACTCTGTCGTCGTGGCTGCTAGGACGGCTTCGCGATCTACTATACACGACGTTTTTTTGGAGGGCGACATCCATTATGAGGAACTGGTGTAACATCACGAATAAGTGTAATACCAACACCCGTCGCTTGTATAGCTCGTAATGCAAGTTCGCGACCTGAACCTGGGCCACTTACAAGAACTTCAACTTTTTTTATCCCTTGCTCTAAAGATTGTTTAATTGCAGCTTCTGCAGCCATTTGGGCTGCAAATGGTGTTGATTTTCGAGCCCCTTTAAATCCACATGATCCAGCAGATGCTGCAGCAATAACGTCACCATTTAAGGAACAAACAGAAACAATTGTATTATTAAAAGTTGCATGAATATGAACGCGAGCAGAAAGTATTTTAACTTTAGGTTTTCGAATGACTTTTCTCGAAGAAGTATTTTGTTTTGTTGCCATTATTTTTCAAATTAATCTGTACAACGCAAAAGGGACCAGCGCCTTGGAAGTGAAAACTACAAGTCACAATTTACACCAAGCAAGGTTGCTGCTAGGACGGCGAAGCCGTCCAAAAGGCGCCCCCGACGATGAAGTCGCGACCGTGTCCGCCCACTTCGGTGGAAACCATACGACGGTCACGCGACCAAGCTGGCTGGTTCCCAATTCCAAGCTCGTCTGGATATGCGAGCGAAGGTCTCCGAAGCTGGATCTTTGATGGCATCGTGTTGATTTCCAATCCCAGGAACCAACACGATGCGACGGTGCTAGGGAAACCTGCGACCGAGAGTTCGAGCGCAAGCTTTCGACGACCAAGTCGTGACCGAAGGTTCGGCTTCGCAACGATGCGACTAAACGTGAATACTGGATATTCCATTGCTAGCTACTAAGACTGAATATTTTTTTTTCCTTTTTAATATTCAATCAATAAACGGCTTCGCCGTCCTAACTGTCCAGTGAAACGGGACGACTGATGGCTTTTCGTCCTGTGTCGCAACACAACGCGGCCTGGTATGCATAAGTGAATTTATCCAATGTAGCCTATGTCGCGAAGCGACTAAACGGTCAAGAGGGGCTTGGTATATCTAGCTTGGTCGCTTCGCGACGAGGCGACACTTTCAAAGCTGGTTGCTTTACAACCCAAGGAGATATCGACGGCTTCGCCGTCTTAGATTTGAATTCAAAGGGCCCTTGGTCGCGAAGCGACCAGGACGGCGAAGCCGTCGATGAGCTTTTAGAAATTCATTTCACTTAATTGAACTTTTTCATATTGTTTTTTCTTGATAACAAGTGCGACTTGAGCAATTACAACTGAGGCA
>CAIMNF010000349.1 GCA_903842755.1 Oligoflexia bacterium | reverse complement strand
GAACTCCACGGTGCATCAGCACTGGGAGGCACAGCATCGACCTCCGCCTGCACCGAAGTCCTCGCCGCGATCTCCGTCGAACGTGCGCCGGGCTCAGGAAAGCGACAAATCACTGACATTTGACAAAGCAAAGCGCCGTCGAGATGATTTAAGTCGGTGACGTCAAAAACCTAGGAAGGGTTATTCGACCATGCTCGATGAATTTGAACAAAATTTTGAATCGCCAGACGAAGTCACGCTGCTGAAAATAGAGCTTCAGCGTGCGCAAGATGTCTACGAGCGTATGCTTGCCCAGGAGCAGAAGCGAGCATCGGCAGCCGAGCATCACTTAAAAAAATTAAATGATGAATTGACCGCAGTAAAGGCGGCAAATCATGATCTTACTCTTAGGTTATTTAAAGAGAAAAATGAAATGATTGAAAAGCTAAGACGCTTCATGGCGCAAAACGAGCTTTATGAAATGCGCATCACTCATGCAGCAGAAAAAGAGAAGCACCTGAGATTAGAAATTCAACGCCTTGAAGCAAAATTAAGGGCCGTCGCTGGAGCAGTTCGGTAAAAGCAACTGAAAACAGGAACCCGCCGAATGCGCTTGTTCACTGCCGCGTTTAAGGTATCCTAGAAGAAAGGATCACTTTACATCAACTTATGCAGGTCTTCGCGGTATTTGTCTTTCTGTTTTTCTTCGCAAACCTTCCTTTGGCGCAAGCAAAAACAGCCGAAGAAAAGGGCGTTTCTAATGAAGTTCAAGCCCGCATTATCGAATTATTTTCAAAAAATCAATGTTCCGAGGTAGGAACATTGATTGCGCACCAAGAGTTAAAAACGCTTCGTCCAAATGTGAAAGCCATTGTCGCTTACTGTGAACCCGCCGGGGTAAATGCAGAAGATCTTTTTGCTCTGGCCGAAAAAGAAAACCCTACCGGCGACTTGATCATGGTCCTTCATGCAAAATCGGTTTGGAAAAAAAATCCGGACGCTGCCCGTCCGCTTTGGGAAAAGGTTTTGGAGTACGCGCGAAATGTTTACTTTAAGGATATGGCACAGGAGCACTTGGATGGGGTCGTTACGGAAGACCGCCCCATTTCGCTTTCCCCGCTCACTCTCTATGGAAGTTTGATGATGGGAGTAAGTTCAGAGTCCAATCCGATTGAGGTAGAGCTTCCATTTTTAAAGCCTACCTCTTCTGCCGCACTTAACTTAAGTGGGAAGTTGAATGCGCAATACTGGTTTCCGTTGGGGTCCGCGTCGTTTAACTACGCCTTTAATTATAACCACTATTTTGATCAAAGTGCGTTTGATACGTCCTTGCATTACGGTGATTTGCCGATTGCACTGCATGCAGGTCAAAACGAAGACATTGTGTTTCGTCCCTTTATGGAGGCGAAGACCTTCAGCGGCCAATTATTTGAGGTAAAAGGGGGAGTAGGGGTATCCGGAGTGATTTACCGTCCCAATTATAAGCAGTCCGTTCAGGGACTAGTCTATGCGGACGGTTTTTATTTTCCTGTGGTGGGCGCGGAAGACGCAAATCATTATCGCTTCGAATATTCTTGGGATTTTTTTCCGCAGCTCTGGACGATCAATACTCAATTTTTTGTGGAACACGCGGCCGCTACCGATTCGGACGCATTTAATGGGGTGAGTGGCCAATTTAATAATTCTCACACCGATGTCGGTATAAATGTTTCCCTACAGCGCACCTTTAATTATTTTACTTTGGGACTTGTAGGGCATGTCGTTTCTAGGAACGATAGCGCAGCCTCTACTTATACTTCACCCACCCTAGGGACGGTGATTTCAAAAACTCGTGAAGATCTTGAACTCTCCACTCAGCCCAATATTACGATTCACCTAGTGCGATCTGTAAATTTATTTCTTTGGTACGAGGTTCGACGGATCCGGAGCAACTTGGGCCCCGATGATTATGTCGATCGAAATATGACCGACCGAACCTTTGGGCTTGCCCTTAAAACCTATTTAAGTAGTTACTGAGAGAAGGATGGATTGGAGAACATTAAATTTATCGAAAAAATAAGAGTTTGGGGATTTGGCCTTGGGATTCTCTTCGGCTTTGCGGCGATGGCGGACACGGTTTCTCCCGCAGCAGTGGGGTGGGGAAATTTGTTGGTTCCGGGCTTAGGAGCGAGTTTGAGAGGATTGCCAACCCGTGGGCTGATTGAGGCCAGTTCTGAAATTGGTTTGTTTTACGGTGGAACTTTTCTTACCAAAGATGGGGATTTTAGGATTGATGGCTCCGCCGTACTTCCCGCCACGGGTAACGTGACCGGGGCTGTGGCTGCCGCGATTATGCAAGAAGTGGGTTTAAAAGAGCACATGTACAACACGTTTTATCACTATCAGCAAGCCTCATTAGACCCTGCCAACGCGGAGCTAGAAAAATCCTACGAGCAGCCCCTCTATAGGGGGGATTGGGTGGATACTTTAGTTGCGCCTTTTGAGTGGAAAAACTTGAGTCTTCCTGCCGTTTATATTCCTATTATTGCAGGGGGCGTTTACGTTGCCGCAACCTATAAGGGGACTCCCTATACACCCAGGGGGTCTGCCAATACGACTGAAAACATTTTCTATGCAACCTCGTCTGCGCTGACTTTGCCGCTTGGATCTTCTTTCGGCGAAGAAGTATTATTTCGGGGCTTTATTCAACGCGAGGTCCATCATTACACACACTCATTACTGGCAGCGATTGCCACCGAAACCGCATTATTTACCTTGATGCATCCGGCAGACCTAAGGCCCGCGGCTTTTGCAGGTGGTGTTTATTTTGGCTTGATGGCGCACTATTTTGAGGGTGACCTCGGCCCTGGAATCGCGGCGCATTTTTGGACTGATTTTATCAATGGGGTATTTGTTTACCTGTTATTCCGACAGGCGTCGCACGAGTCAGTTCCCCTAGAAGCAAATATTTCAATCCCATTTTAATGGGATATTGTAATTACGATCAACGCGTTGATGTTCATTTTGCACCTCCAACTGCGTCAGGCAGTGTGACCATTGAATATTCCCTTTCATTTCAATGTTTTCGTTTTTAGTCTTTTGGCATTCGTCTCGCATTTCCTTAGGTATAGGCGTGAAGGATTCACACCTAAACCGGAGGACAAGAAGTCATGCAGAAAAAAACCAGGCAAGAGGTCCAACTTTCTTTATTTGGCGCGCTGAACGACCAAACATACGAAGTGGATCAGGAACTCACCGAATTCGAACAAAACATCGGAATGAACCCGGAAGATTACAAGCGGTGGATTAAACAAAAAATTCATGCCGCCCTTAAATCCATGGAATAGCCCGAAACTTTCGGGTAGCGTTTTAAGGAAATGAAATTTTTAATTCCGCTCATCGCCTTAAGCGCTCTTTTTTCCGAAGGTAGTTTTGCTCAAATTACGGTTCACCCTCAGGACCTCTTCCCGGCCAATCAGATGCGGCATTTGGAAGAGGTCCTATTTTCAAAAAAGCAGCAAACGGATTCAGTGCTCATCGTTAAATCCGGGAAATTGATTTACGAGCATTACCGTGCTCCATATGCGCGTGGTACTAAACATCTGGCGTGGTCGGTCACTAAAAGTGTGATGAGTGCACTCGTTGGAATTGCCGAATCCCAGGGATTGCTCAAGCGAACGGACTCGGTCTGTGAAACATTCGTGGAATTTAAAGGTTCTGCTCAATGTGCAATCACGCTCGCTCATTTGTTGACCATGACTTCGGGATTAACATGGCAAGAGTCCTACGAGGGCACACACTATACCAAGTCATCCGTAATCTCCATGCTCTATGGAGAAGGGCGAAAGGATATGGGACGGTTTGTTTTAAGTCATGAGTTGGAGTATCCTCCCGGCCAAGAGTGGAAATATTCGAGTGGCACGACGAACTTAATTGCCCAAATTCTGAAGCGTGCGGTTGAAAAAAAGAATCCGGGAGAGAGTAGTCAATTTCCGTGGACGGCGCTATTTAATCCCCTAGAATTTGATCATCCGATTTTAGAACGAGACGAGACCAACTCGTGGATTGGCGCGAGCTATCTTTATGCAACCCCGTTAGATTTTGCAAAGTTCGGTCAACTCTACCTGCAAGACGGAATGTGGAAGGGGAAGCGCTTAATTCCTGCGGAGTGGATCAAGTTTTCGGTTACTCCCCCCGTCGGGTTTGAAAAGATGAATTATGGGACAGGAAAACTAGAAATGCAGGGGGCGCAGTGGTGGCTGAATCACCCCATTCCCTCTCGCCGAAATCAAGTACCACTCCCACATATGCCGCGTGATTTATTT
>CAIMNF010000348.1 GCA_903842755.1 Oligoflexia bacterium | reverse complement strand
GCTTTCATTTGACTTCCTTTTCCAGACGCCACAAGCCTGACCTTGTACTGACTAATTTCAGAAACCCCGGTTAAGGTGTATTTTGGGCTAATGGCCAATGGGTCATCAAAAACCACCTTAACGGCCTCTAAATTAAATGGCCGCTCTTTGAATAAAATTTTGCCCTGCACCAGCTGCGCCTCGCCCTGCACTTTTGGATCCCCAGGAGGTCCAGTAAGATTTACCTTCCCCCTAAACTCGGCATCTAATAATTCGTTTTTTACATAAAGGGATTGATTAAAGGTAGTCTGAAGGTCGAGCTCAAACAATCCGGAGGCTGTGGCCCCCTGATTTTTAGACGGCGCGAATCGCTCGCCTCTTACGTTTACCGAACTCCCTTCGGAGAAGTTTTTGTTCCAAAGCGCTTGGGGAAGATCCAAGTTTCCGCTAATTAAATAAGGCGGGGCCGTTCCATGAATGGTGACCCCTCCGTGCACTTGAATAAAATCAAACGGAGAAAATTTTACTTTATTGTCTTCGAACTGCGCTTTAAGATCCAGTTTTGGAAAACGATCCGCATACGTGGCGATCGACCCATTCAGATAAAAAAGCTCATCTGCGAGATAAGACTCGACCCCTTCTACATAAATAGTTCCTTGACGCAATTTGACCGTTCCGTCGATTTCTTCAAAGGGGGTCTGCATCCAACGCATTAAAGCGTAAGCGCCTTCAAAATTTAAATCTCCAACCAATTTCAAGTCCTTCATGGGACCGTAAAGCCTGGCGGAAACCACACCTTGCCCCTGAACTTTTTGAAGCGTCGATGAAAAAAACTCTGCTAACCCTAAGTCCACCCGACCCGTTAGATTCAAGTCAAGGTTTCCACGATTTCCCTCGCCAAAAACGCTCACCTCAGAATTTTTAAAAATGAATTTTGCAGGCTTTAAATTAAAAAATCCAAGTTGAATGGGGAGCGTGACCGGCTCGGCAAGTTTAAGTGAAAAACCATTTTTTTGAAGTGTGTACTCATTTAATTCAATTACTCCACGTGCAAGCTCCACCTGGGTGCTTAAATAATCTAATTGGACATGACCATCAATATTCGCCCGAACTTGAGAGTCATCCATCAATTTAGAATTAAGGACAATTAAAAGCGGAGAAAAATCGAAATGGTTCAAATCTAAGATAAACTGAGAAGGCTGTTTCGGAGAAAAGGCGTATTTAAACTGAGACCGCAAACTGTTCCCAAACACTTCCAAATTTAACTTCAGGGTCTTTTCACCTACCTCTAGGACTAACGCGGAAGGCTCAAGTCGTTCGCCCTTTAATACCGTATTGGTCACTTTCGCTTCAGTAGAGGACTTGATTTGATTTAACTTCCCCTTCCCTACACTGTGCAAGTCAATTTGCGCGCGCGCTGGAATATCTAGCCGATCCAAAAAATCTAGGTCATTTAAGGTCAGTTTTTCTGTGCTGAGGTCCCACGCCAAGTCTTCGGTTTTAGAATTGAATTCTACATTACCATTCACCAGGCCATTCGTTTTGGTGAGTTTAACTTCTTTTGCATAATAAACCCCTCGATCATATCCGCAATTCATTCTTATTTTCCGTGCTCGTTCACCAAACAAAGCCCAGTCAGCGCCTTCCAAAAATCCAGTAATTTTCAAATTGGGAAAATCAACTTTTCCTGTTACCTCTACATCGCCGTGAACTTCTCCAGTCAGACTGTCGGGGTACCAGGTAATTTTCTTAAGCACGTGATTGAGCACTCGGGCAATATCTTCAACTCGGCCCGTATGGATGACAATGGGCAAACTGAGCTCGTCGGTTCCGGAAAGATCAATATAGCCTTCCTTAAGTGAATAAAAAGTGCTTTGCTGTTTTGCGTGAATATTTTCAAGCCGAATTTCTCCGATGGAATCGTCGTAAGTTACTCGCCCAGCCACATCTCCAAAAGCCAAATTTAAATATTCGGTATTTTTCAGCTCAGTGTCGAAATCAATCAAAACATTGTCTACCGGTCCATGAACATTGACCTTGATGATCCCCTCGCCTCTGATCGGGCTGCCCGCAATTTGATCCATCTCTTTTAAATCAATAGGCCCCGTTCCTACAATATCTAACCCAGTATGCGGATGAACCCCGCCTTTGACGTCCAATTTTAAATGATCGAGCTGGACCGTTGTTTTACCAAAATCAACTCCATTCGAATTTATGGCCAATTCTGACCAAACCTTCACCGGGAGGACTGGTTCCAACACTTTATGCAATGGCCGCGAGACGAGATATTTTTGATTGGTCAGCTCGAAGTGATCTACCGCGAGCTGAGTTTTTGCACCCAATTTCCATTTTGAATTTCGCGTTTCTGGAACAAAGTGGGCCGCTACTTCGCCCGAAACTTGTCCTTCCAACATATACACTTGCTTTAACACAGCCCCACCCAACCAATGAATGTCCGCATCCTTCAGCTTCACTCGGAGATCGACAGGAGAATCGAACGCGATCGGAAAGGTAGCGTGTTCCACAGTAAGCTCTCCTGGCTTAATTCCCGCATGTTCAGAAGGCGGCGCTACGAGCTTTAGCTCATTAAGAGTGATTTGCTTTGCGGGAAGCGATAGACTGCCCTCGCCGTGCGCTAAACTGACTTTTGATGTTTTCCAACCTAGGTCTTTGACCGAAAATTGATAGTTTAATTTAAGTGTATTTTCCAGGTCCCGCAATTTACCTGCTGCGTTCACTTCAGCCAAAAATTCGCCTTCCCAGTTTTCATCATCGAGATGACTTGCAAATAACTCCCCAAGATTCGACGAAATTTCAGCATCTGCATCAAGCCTTAAATCGGAGTCGCGTTCCAGAATATTTCCAAGGATATGCCCTTTTAATCGAAG
>CAIMNF010000347.1 GCA_903842755.1 Oligoflexia bacterium | reverse complement strand
TCTTTCATTTTGAGCGCGCCTTCCAAGGCAATGGGGTACATGGTTCCCCGTCCGATAAATAACAAAATGCGCTGCGATTTTAACTTTTCTCCAATTTTTCGAAACGATTCGCTTTGGCTCAAAATGCGGTCTAAATCAAGGGGAAGCCGGGCTAATGCTTGAAAGCTCGCTAAGTCCACTTTCCCGCGTAATTTGGCTACATCCAGCGCGAGCGCGCACAAAATGGTCAATTGCGCGGTGAAGGCTTTTGTCGAGGCCACTCCAATTTCTGGGCCCGCTTTGGTGGGGTATTGAAATCCAGATTCGCGGGTCACCGTACTGCTCGGGACATTGCAGATGGAAAACGTAGAAACCCCGGCCTCGTTTGCTAGCCGGAGTGCCGCCAAGGTGTCGGCCGTTTCGCCAGATTGCGAAATAACGCCCACGACGGTTCCTGCTTCAAAAACGGGGTTCCGGTATCGAAATTCACTCGCAATATCTACTTGGCAATCCAGCTCTGCCCATTTTTCAAAATAGTATTTTGCAACTAAGGCTGCGTGGTACGAAGTTCCGCAGGCCACCAAATAAAGACGTTTTACATTTTTCCAAAGAACTGTATGTGCTTTTAAGTGGTCCCAAATAAAGTTGCTTTGCTCGTTCGGGGGGAGTCGGCCGCTTAAGGTGTCCGCAACAACGAGCGGTTGCTGGAAAATTTCCTTCATCATGAAACTTTCGAACCCATCTTTTTCAACTTTGTCCGCGGTCCAATCAATGGTTTCTAGTTTAGGCGCCCGCTTCACGAAATGATGTTTCAAAACGTCTTGGGGTTCGAACGTATAGAACTCCGCAGGCGTTGCCACTAGAATTTCCCCTTTGGGCAGAAAGCAAACTTGATTGTGATAGGGAATGATGGCTTGAATATCGCTCGCTATTAATGTTCCACCGTTCAGGGGGGATGCGACCAAGGGCGCTCCATTTTGAATCCCGTAAAGAGTCCCTTCGGCGCCTTTGACCATTAATAAGATAGCGTAATGCCCTTCCACTTCTTGCATTGCTTGGGCGAGCGAAAGGAGAATGATCTCGTGGTCCGACAGTTTTAAATGTTCAGCCTTTAGCTTTACTCGGTGATGCTCAATCAATTGAGCGAACACTTCCGTGTCCGTCTGAGAATGAAAGTGCACGCCCCACGCCATCAGGCGCTCCTTAATTTGAGAAAAGTTTTCAATAATCCCATTATGAACTAAAATCAGGTCACCCGCTCGATGAGGATGCGCATTCGTTTCATTGGGTACACCGTGGGTGGCCCAACGGGTGTGGGCAATGCCGCAGGTTTCGTTTTTTCCGTCGCTTTCCGTCAGGTCAACGAGTCCCTGAACGGGGCCTGCGTTGCGCCGAACCACAAAGAAGTCGGATGCGAGATCGGACGTAAGAGTTTGCGAGGCCAATGCGAAGCCTGCCGAGTCGTAACCTCGATATTCCAGACGCTTTAGGCCGTCCAACAATATTGGTTTAGCCCGTTGGGAGCCGCTTGCTTTTCCGGTAAATCCTACAATTCCACACATGACCTAAATATAACCAAAAAACAGTTGAATTGCACAGAACAAAACACTTATGATGGATGGCTCAGACTACTAAATCATTTAAAAAGGAGACATCATGAAGATTTCAATTGTTCACGTAATGACCAGCGTTTTAATGCTCGTTGTATTAACGCAATCAAATGCATTTGCAGATAAGAAAGCAAAAAAAGCAAAAGAAGACACTAAAACCATTGCCCTCGATACAGCAGCAAGTACTGCGACTTGGCTTGGAAAAAAGAAAGTGGGCCAACACACCGGTGCTGTTAAATTTAAAGACGGTAAGTTCGAAGTGGGTAAAAATGGCATTGTGGGGGGCGAAGTGTCCGTCGATTTGAATTCCATTACCGACATCGATCTAACCGATGCGGATTACAATAAAAAGTTAGTAGGGCACTTAAAGAGCGAAGATTTTTTTGATGCAGGTAAATTTCCAACGGCAACATTTAAGATCAAATCGTTCGAACAAATCGCAAACTTTGCTCCTGGCGCACCGAATGCGAATGTAAAAGGTGACTTGACCATTCGTGGAACTACGAAGCCATTTGAAACAAAATTGTTTTATACGGCTAAAGAAGGTGGATTCGAAGCAAAAGGTAAAATCGAGATTGACCGCACGCTTTACGGTTTAAAATACAATTCTAAAAAGTTTTTTGATCTTAAAGAATTGGGCGATAAACTGATCGAAGATACGTTTACAGTTGATGTCGATTTGATCGCGGGAAGCGCTCCAGCTGCAGCTGCTGCATCGCCTGCGAAAAAGATCTAATTCGCCGCTCAGATCGTACACTTTTGTGCGCGTTTAAGCGCATTCTTGTCTAAAATCTAAATCCCATTCTTACCGGGGCGTTCTGCCCACTCTCCTGTGCGATCGCCGAAGGGCATCGGCGAGGAGAACGGTAAGAGTGGGTTTTTTAGTTTACAGACCAGGCATCACTAAATTTCTAATATCGTCTAAACTCAGTTTGTTCTGTAAATCCCTCTTTTTCTCCTGAAGGAGCCGGATTCCCTCTTCAATACTTTTTTCTACCATCAGTCGGTGAATAAAAACTGGATTCTCTTGCCCGATACGATGGACTCGGTCTTCCGCTTGGAGTTCGACAAACGGGTTCCACCACGGGTCACAGAAAATGACTTGATCCGCTTGGGTTAAGTTCAGTCCGACGCCCCCCGCATGTAAAGAAAGTAAAAAAACCGTGGGCACGTTTGAGTTCTGAAACCCTTCAATAACCTGCGTGCGATGGTGAGTGGAGCCGTCGAGTCTAAAGTAGGGCACGCTCTTCAAAGGAGCTTGGTTTTTCCAGTGATCTTCAATCAAATCTAAAAATTGGGTCCATTGGGAATAGACTAAAATCGAATGCCCGTTTTCGATTAATTCCTGAATCAATTCAAAAAGCTTCAGTAATTTTGAAGAGGGCTTTGGCTTAAATTCGGGCAGATAGAGTCCGCGATGATTGCAGGCTTGTCGCACACGCAACAGGGCTTCAAATAATGACAGTGGATTTACGCCTTGCTTTTCCAGTTCTTGGGCGATTTCCTTTTGTGCAGTTTTTAAAACGAGGTCGTAGGTGTGCTGTTCGTCGTCGGTTAAACAAACCGAGTGAGTCATCCGCGTTTTTGAAGGGAGTTCTTTTAAAACGTTCTCTTTTAAGCGGCGTAAGATCAAGGGACCAATCATCGCCCTGAAAACACGCGGCTTTTCAACGCGATCGAAAAACTCATCTTCCGTCGCAAAAAGCGCAGGCTGAATGATTTTTAACAGGGTGTACAAGTCCCGGAGATGATTTTGGATGGGGGTGCCGCTCAGTGCCAGCTTAAATTGCGCTTGAATTTGTAAAACCGCTTGGGTGCTTAGCGTCTCTTGGTTTCGCAGCACGTGGGCCTCATCTAAAATCAGCATGGACAGTGGACGGTTAAACTGAAAGAGAAGGGGGTTTTGGCGTAAGGTTCCATAGGTGGTGAGTGTGACTTCGGCTTCCGGATGGAAAACGCGGTTTGGGCCATGAAAAACAGAAACTTTTAGCTCTGGGCGAAAGCGACTCAGTTCTGTGTTCCAGTTCGAAATTAAACTCGTCGGGACCACGATGAGTGCTGGGATTTGGAGTGCGGCGATCGATTGAATCGTTTTTCCCAAGCCCATTTCGTCCGCTAAAAGCGCGCCTTGGGACTGAGGATCGCTCACCAACGACAAAATCCATTCTGCGCCCGTTTTTTGGTAGGGTCTTAACTGATCGACCAGCGGCGCGGGAAGCGCTAATTGTTTTGGAGAAGAGGATTGGCGTGTAGGGTCTTCTGCAAGAATCGGTTCGTCAAAGCTAATTAAGTTCTTTGTAGGATGGGGAGCTTGCGTTTCTCTCATCAGGCCTAACGCAAAAAGTTTGTCT
>CAIMNF010000346.1 GCA_903842755.1 Oligoflexia bacterium | reverse complement strand
GGTTCGTCTAAAATTAAAAAGTCTGGGTCGTTCATCAGGCCTTGGGCAATGAGAGCTCGCTGAAGCATCCCCTTTGAGAAGGACTTGAGTTTCTTTTTCCCAATATCGGGCCCTCCGATTTCCACTAGTCCGACTTCAATTAAAACCTGCTGAGCGCGAGCTTGCAATTCCGAGGGTTTGATATGGGCAAGTTTCCCAAAGAAAATAAGCATTTCCAGGGCTGAATCGCTTGGGTTTAAATAGGGTCGTTCTGGGACGAAGGATACTTTTTCACGGGCAAGGGTCTCATGGGCAGGAATGGAATTGATGAGCAATTGCCCCGAGCCTTGGAATTTTAGCCCAAAAATAATGTGGAAGAGCGTGGTTTTGCCCGCACCATTGTGACCGACCAGGGCTACCGTTTCGCCCCTATGAAGGGAGAAAGTAAGCGAATTGAGAATCGTTTTTTTTTGGAGAGTAAGCGTTAAATCTTTTGATTCTAAGAGTGCGGGTGTCATACGTTAAATGCTCAGGATTTTGTTTATTATGTTCAATTTAATTGGAAAGTTCAAGTTTTTACAACTGGCCCCTTGCCCTTGATCCAAGTACTCGAAAGATATTAAGCTTTAGGGTTTCTCAAAATGCCAGACAAGGGGAATTAAAACGGGCGGGTCCATCTATGCGCTATGCTTCCGGCGCACCTTAATCGCCTCTTTAGGCGGACGTGGTGTACGACCAAAAAACAAAAAGTTAAGGCCAATTTTAATCCTTTTTTATGAATCAAAATTGGCCTTAACTTTGCACTCTTAGCAATCGCCAACTCCAGCCGTTACAGATGGCGTCGTTCCCATTCTCAAAAGAAATGGGGTGATTCTATGAGTCCTTACACAACCTGTAAGACTTGTCGGCGGGCTCGCACAAAAACTAAACGTAATTTTCAACGGAAATTGCGTTTTGGGGTCGAGGTGTTAGTTGTTTTAACTCGACTATTGTCCATAACGAGCCTGGTTATGGCCTGTATTAATAAACGACTCTGAGGGGAACCTGGGTACAGCGTTACATTAAACCTGGGATCTCAGGATGAGACGGCTGGGGTTGGTTTTGATTAATCAAATATTAAGGCTGTTATCGCTAGAACCGCGCGCTATTCCGTCAACTCTTCAGTAGGATTTTTTACGAATAACCCTATCTGCCGAACGAAAGCGGGCGCACGTTACGCCCTCCGTTTGGAAAATAATATAAATTTTCCGAGTCACTTACGCGATTCGTAGTTTAAGCTCGGCAATTTAGAGAGAAAAGTGAGAAGTGATCCGCTCAAATTGTAAAGCCACGGCATGCAGTTTATTTCAATTTTCCATTTAATCGCAGAAGAAATATGGAGGCAATTGGCATTCATTGTTAACCAATTTTTTGTACTTCCAGAAATCCAAAAAGTCTTCTGCATTTTGATTCGCGCGTGTCGGTGTAATATTATCAATTAGTGTAAAATACTTGGACGAAATCTTTTCAGAAATCGTAGTTTTTCGCGTTTGCCTATGCCCAATCACTCCTGAAAAACGTGAAATTTCAAATTTAATTATCGGGCACTAAAATATGTCTTTACCCGAAAATGGGTCATAATTTACTATTACTACAGGTAATGAGATCGGAAGAGCACACG
>CAIMNF010000345.1 GCA_903842755.1 Oligoflexia bacterium | reverse complement strand
CCTTCATGACCATGTCGTTCGCTTTTTAACCGTGAACTTGGCTAAAGAATTTGATCAAGAAGTGTTTCATAAAGAATTGGGTGGCGGAACGCCTTTGAAGCGCGAAGAACGTTCGCCCATTTCTCACGACGGTCCTGGTGCTCCGATCCACGCACAACCGCATCACGATCAGAAGCCCCAAGCTTCCTTCACCCATTAATTGATACGAATCATTTTAACTATTTAATCGATTGGAGAATCTATGAAAGAAAAAACTTACGAAAAGAAGAACGACAAGTACGGCGATAAATACGGCGATAAGTATAACGACAAGTACGGTGATAAATACGGCGACAAATACAATGACGAAATGGAAGAAGGCCTAGACGGCGACGGCAAACGTGGCCGAAAGTTTTCTGGCGGAAACAAGAAAAAGTCTTGCCGCTTTACTGCGGGCGAAGAGGATGCGGCGAACTTGAATTACAAAAACCCTCGCTTCTTAGCAAGCTTCATGACCGAGCACGGAAAAATCGTTCCTCGCCGAGTCACCGGGAACTGTGCGTTTATTCAACGCAAACTTACCCAAGAAATTAAGCGCGCAAGAACTCTAGCCTTACTGGGTTTTGTTTCGATCGGTCCCAATCAAAATTAATGATTAATCCTGCACCTTTAAAAGAAAGAGCAACCCCTGGTTTGATGACCCGGGTTGCTCTTTTTATTATTCCAGGGCTTTATTTTGTTTTGCCCGCTTTTCTGTTTGAAAGCGGGCTATTTTTGCTACTCTCTCCGCTCCCCCTGTTTCTTTTAACGCTCAAAAACACCTCGTGGATTAGTCTGCTCGCACTCGTGACGAACTCGGTCGTTCTTTTTGCATTCCAGGACAAGGCCTGGATACCGCTTGCGTTTTGGCTTTGGAGCATTGTTGGCGTTGGATTTCCTATTTTAATTAAAAAATTTGGAAAGATTGTTCCGGCTGCGGCCATTAGTTTTGGAATCGGGCTTGTGGTCTTTTACATGACCCTTACCTTCGTTTCGTTGCAGGACAATGTCGGCGTCGTCGAATTTTTGAAACGACAAATTGCGTTTAACTTAGAATCTTTAGTGCAAATGCCCGATAGCCCAATTCAAAAATTAGTCGAGGAACAGGGCAAGGATTCTGTTCGAAGAGAAATTTTAGACCAATTCCCCTCGGTCGTCATCATTTCCTATTTAGCGGTCTTTTGGCTTAATTTGCTTGCCGCCTCCCGCATTGTAAAAGGGTTTCTGACACGAAGTTTTTGGGCCGGCTACAAAAACCCCGAATGGTTAGTTTGGCCCACGTTGATTTTCGGTACGGGCTTTGCGTTTGGAAAATTTGCCCTCTACTACATCAGTTTAAATGCGGGAAAATTCTTACTCGCGCTTTATTTCTTGCAAGGCCTTAGCATCATTAGCTTTTTTTTAAACAAACTTAAGGTACCGTCGTTTGGGCGTGTGGTGGTTTATGTGGGAGGATTCCTCGTGGGCTCGCCCCTGATTTTATCACTCGGTTTTTTTGATCAGTGGTTTGACTTTCGCAAGAAATTCGGGCAATCCTAATAGTTCCGAATTCAAATTCGGGCACAGAAATCTGATCTGAAACATAAACACTGGAGCATGTATGCTAGTCATTTTAAAAGAAAATATTGATAATTTAGGCCGAATTGGTGAAGTAGTAAAAGTCGCGGACGGTTACGCTAGAAATTTCCTCATTCCAAAAAAGAAAGTGGTTCCTGCGGACGAGAAAAACGTCACCGCAATTGAACACCAAAAGAAACTTCTAGAAAAGAAACGCAATGCCGAAAAACTTTCGGCCGAAGAACTTGCAAAGAAAATTGCGGCTTTTACGTGCAATATTTCGCGTAAAACCGGCGAAAAAGACAAATTATTCGGATCGGTTTCAACACAAGATATCGCGGACGCGCTAAAGGCGGGCGGAATTGAAGTCGAAAAAAGAGCGATTCACGTAAAAGAACCCATCAAAGCGTTGGGCGTTCACCACGTGGAAGTGAAGCTTCTTCCGGAAGTGAGCACAACACTTAAAGTGTGGGTTGTAAAAGAAACAGCCTAAGTCTTCAGCAAGGACTTCCTCCATGAGTAAAAAACTACCGCACGACTTAGAGGCAGAACGATCGGTTCTCGGTGCGGTATTGGTAAACAATGGGGCCTTAGATCAAGTCCGAGAAATTGGCCTAGAGATTCGGGACTTTTTCGTCGATTCCCATCAGAAAATTTTCGAGGTCTCCTGCCTGATGGCCGATCAAGGTCGCCCCATCGACCTTGTCACGCTTTCGAGTACGTTGCGGGACCGAGGTTGGTTTGAGGGCATTGGAGGCTCGGCGACCCTGACTGGGTTTTTTGACGATGCGTTTCGCATTGCCAATGTAGTCCAATACGGAAAAATTGTCCGCGACAAAGCACTTCAACGAAGGCTCGTGGAAACCTGTTCCGAAATCATGGAAGAAGGTTTAGGCGGGGTGGAGAACACCGAAGCCTACGTGGACGCGGCCGAAACAAAGATTTTTGAAGTTTCGCAAGCAAAGGTTCAACGGTCGTTTTCTTCTTTGGCCGAAGTGATCTCGGGCAATATGGATCGCGTCCAAGAACTGTTCCTTGCAGGGGGCAGTGAGGTCGTAGGACTTCCGACCGGATTTACCGATTTTGATCGCGTGACCACGGGACTGCACCCTGGGCAAGTGATGATTTTGGCCGCGCGTCCCGGGATGGGAAAAACGAGCTGGTTTATTTCAGCGCTTTTGCATGCGGGCGTGACGAAGAACTCTGTCGCCGCACTGTTTTCACTCGAAATGTCCAAAGACGAGCTTGGGTTTCGCTTTTTCTCGGCCTTAAGCCGTATCGATTCTAAGCGCCTAAAGACCGGAGCCCTAGCAAAAGAAGAATTTAGGCGCCTGATGAGTGCAGCCGAGCAACTCGGCCAAGCACGAATTCATATCGATGACACTGCAGCACTGACCGTCATGGACATTCGAGCGCGTTGCCGGAGACTCAAAGCAAAAGAAAAACAATTAGACTTAGTGGTCGTCGATTACTTGCAGCTCATGAAGGGTCCGAAGGGATCAGGCTCCGGAAGTAGTGGGCGCGAACAAGAAATTTCGGCTATCAGCCGAGGTTTAAAAGAATTGTCGAAAGAAATTGGTGTGCCGATTATTGCCTTGTCACAGCTGAGTCGCGCGGTGGAAAGTCGAAATGATAAACGACCGATGTTGAGCGACTTGCGGGAATCCGGTTCAATCGAGCAAGACGCCGACTTAGTTTGCTTCATCTATCGGGACGATTATTACAACCACGATTCGGAAGAGCGCGGCATCGCCGAGCTGATCATTGCCAAGAACCGGCACGGGGAACAAGGAACTGTAAAACTGGCCTGGATGGGCCAATACACCCTGTTCGCAAATCTTGCGCAAGAGGCTCAGCCTGGGGCAGGAGCAAGCGGCTCTTCAGGCAGCTCTTTGGCCAAACCTTCGCAAAAACAAGCAAACGACTTCAGCCTCTAATATGTTATAGTACATTTATGTATACACCTGTACCCCATCAGTACAGAAAGGTTCGCCTGGACCCTTCTGACCTAATTGTCTTAGGTCTGTTTATTTTCCTGATTTATGGCTCGGTCATTACGGCGGAGCGATGGCATGCGGAACTGCAACCTAGTGTTTCGATTTCACTCAGCACCGGCTCCTTGGCCCTTTATTCGGTATATTCTTTATTTCGAGCGGTCATTGCTTATATCTTGTCGCTTGCCTTTACTTTGGTTTTTGGTTACTTGGCCGGAAAATTTAAAGCAGCAGAACAGGCAATTTTACCGATGCTCGATATCGGACAATCCATCCCCGTGCTCGGATTTCTTCCCGGTCTTGTGCTTGGACTCATGGCCCTCTTCCCCCACAATAACCTTGGCCTTGAACTTGCCTGTATTCTAATGATTTTTACAGGGCAGGTGTGGAATATGACGTTTAGTTTTTATTCCTCGATCAAATCCGTACCCAAACATTTTCACGAGCTGAGTGACAATATCCAATTGTCTTTTATGCAACGACTCCTTTACGTAGAACTTCCCTATTCTTCGAGCGGGTTAGCGTGGAATAGCTTAATGTCGATGGCGGGGGGCTGGTTTTTTCTTACCGTGTGCGAGGCCTTTACTCTTGGCGATAAAGAGTTTCGACTCCCGGGACTTGGCTCGTACATGGCCATCGCCATCGAAAAGGGCGAAACAGGGGCCATGATCCAAGGGGTAATTGCGATGATTATTTTAATCGTCGGAATGGATTTTATGATTTGGCGCCCAATCATTGCGTGGACCAGGCGGTTCCGGCTGGACGAACAGCAGGACGATCCCCAAGAAATTCCTTTTTTCCAACTCCTCCTGAAAGACTCTAAAATTTTACGCCTGATTCAATCCCTCACCCAAGCCCTTTGGCATGCCGATGCCGTTAAAAAAAGGAAAAGTCTTGAGGAGCAAGATTCCTCCAAAATTAGCTTGCGCCGCTTACAAAGGAATTGGCATCTGCAAGTGTCGCACTTTTTAAAGCATCATAAATACGCCCAGTCCTTTATTTCCAAACTCACGTACGCCGTTTTAGGGTTTATGGGAGTGTGGATTTCAGCCAAGGTTTATAATTTTTTGCATCCTCTTAATATTTCCGATTATCTGCTCATTGCAAAATCTTCCCTCATTACGTTTATTCGCGTGATCTTTACGCTGGTCATTTCCACTCTTTGGACCGTTCCCTTTGGACTTTGGGTTGGCTTATCTCAAAAACGAACGCAAATCTTTCAACCGTTTATTCAGGTGGCTGCCTCTTTTCCTGCTCCCATGCTTTATCCCATTGCGCTTGCAATTCTCGGTTTTTTTAGCATTGGCATTGGGATGGGTTCGGCTATTTTAATGCTGTTAGGTGTACAATGGTATGTCCTCTTTAACGTTTTAGCCGGCACGACCATGATTTCGCGAGAGCTTCAGGATACCTTTCGAATTGCGGGCCTGAGCAAACGCGACACTTGGCTTAATCTGTATTTGCCATCTATTTTTCCATCGCTGGTCACCGGATGGGTGACCGCTGCGGGAGGTGCCTGGAACGCAAGCATTGTTGCCGAATACATTCTTTATCGCGGCAATCTGCTCAAAGCCTCTGGCCTAGGAGCCTTGATCAGCGATGCAACGGCTCATGGAAATTATGCCCTTTTAGCGGGATCGCTCCTAGCCATGGTCATTGTAGTGGTCGGCTTTAACCGTATGGTTTGGCACAAGCTTTATCAATTAGTAGAACGACGGTTCAAATTCGAAAGGTAGAGGGATCTTACTCATGAACACTCCACAGCCATCATCCACGCCGCCCCTCATGGAGCTTAGAAATATTTATCAAACGTTTAAATTGGATTCCGGACGGAAAATCAAAGTCCTCCAAGACATTAATTTGTCCGTCAACGACGCCGAAGTTTTGGTGTTGCTAGGTCCCTCTGGTTCCGGAAAGTCCACTTGCCTAAGAGTGCTCGCGGGCCTTCTTGAACCCTCTCAAGGTAAAGTGCTATTGAACGATCAAAAGCTGGTCGGCGCCAACCAAAATATTGCATTAGTTTTTCAAAGCTTTGCGCTCCTGCCTTGGCTCAACGTGGCCGATAATGTTGCGATGGGAATTAAGCCGCAGGCCTTGCCTCCGGACGAAGTTTCTAAGCGGGTAAAGCGCGCGATTGATTTAGTGGGACTTGAAGGCTTCGAAGAGGCCTATCCAAAGGAACTTTCGGGCGGCATGAAACAACGAGTAGGCTTTGCGCGCGCCTTAGTGATGGAGCGCCCCATCCTTTGCTTAGACGAACCCTTCAGTGCCCTCGACGTCCTTACGGCCGAAACCTTACGAAAAGAAGTCCTAAACCTTTGGCTGTCTAAACAAACGTCGATTCGCTCGATTGTCCTGATCACTCACAATATATCCGAGGCCGTGTCGATGGGCGGACGCATTTTAGTCATGGGTTCAAACCCGGGCCAAATTCGCTATTCGATCAAAAATGATCTTCCCTATCCGCGCGACGAGAAGAACGCTGCTTTTAAAAGTTTAGTTGAAAGTATTCACGACTTACTGACCGAGGCCATTATTCCGGACACTCCCGATTGGATTCCGCCGGCACTTGCCGCAAATACGATCGAATCACTGCCCCATGTGAGTTTAACGGAGGTTGTGGGGTTTTTAGATTTATTGCTTCAAGAGGGCGGACGAGCCGACGCCTTTGGCCTTGCCCAAAAGTTAATGAAGGACTCTCTCAATGTATTGATCATGGCAAAAGCTGCGGAGCTTTTAGATTTTGTGGATACTCCAAAAAACCAGGTAGTTCTTACGGATTTGGGGAAAACTTTTATCAAATCCGATATCAATTTGCGTAAAAAAATGATCCACGAACGCATGATGCAACTGAAACTCATTCAATTGTTTTACCAAAATTTGCTCAACCACGAAGATTTAGCGATTTCAAAAGAAGATGCCATTCAATCCATCCACGAGTGGCTTCCCAACGAAAACCCCGAGGAAGTCTTTGATACTGTTGTCCAATGGGCGCGTTTCGGCGAACTTTTTGGTTATAACGACGACACTCAACAGGTGTACATTGACCGCGGCGAAGCCTAAGCCGAAGGGCGCATTTTTTAAACAATTTTAAATAACTTTAGTGTAAGAACTCTTGCCTTTTTTAAACTTTCCCCCTATTCTGGTTCCCGAGTAAAGGAGTAGTGTTTGATTTTAACCCGAGAAAACCGCTGGATTGCAACTTCACTTGCGTTCTGTAGCCTGACAGGATGCGGGAGCTTCAATGACATGCACGACGCTACCGTGGCCATGAAAACGCTTACGCAACACATGGCCGATAAGATGGATCATTTAAGCGATAAGACCGACCACATGGCGGACAAGATGGATCACTTGAGCGACAAGACTGACCATATGTCCGATGGCATGGACCATTTAAGCGGACAGACCGACGTTATGGTGGGCAAGATGGGAGATCTTTATACCCTCACTCAGTCGCTGGACGCTAAAACTTCACAGCTGCTTGAGAAAATGAAGCACATGTCGGAAACCACCGAACAACTCCTTGGCCTAACCAAGCAAATGCGAGACACCACAAAATCCTTGGTAGGACTCACCATTAATTTAACCAATTTGTTTAAAGTTGGATTTAAGAATTTGACCATGGCGGTAGCAAACGACGGAAGACGAAACGCGTTTTATGCCATGGACACGAAAACCGACTTTTTAGCAAAATTTTCGGACGCGGGAAAATATTTTTATTCAATGGAATATCAATTTTGGGACCCGCGCGTGCACACCTTAGATGACCGCTTGATCATGTTTAAAAACATGACGATGGAGTTCACCAGCGAAATTCACGATTTTGCGACCGACTTTACCAACTACTCGCTCACCATTCCCATGATGTTAAACGATATGTTTGAATATCATCCGTTCTCCTCTAAGCTCGTTCCTAAGATTTTTGGACTTTCCGATGCAGCGAAAAAGAGCGCTGCTCGAAGAAATGATCTGTTTGCCCTTGCAGGGACGGCCCACTTAATGTTGGACATTCAAAAAGATAGCATTCGCTTGGTCAATAAATCACTCCCAAAGGATAAACGGCTGGTCCCTGAATCCATGCTCAGTTTAATTGAAGAGGGACTGACGACTGCATACGAGCTTAAAAATCCGTCCAGTAAAACCAAAAGTTTAGATCAAGTCCCCGATTATCAGCACAACATTATGGACGCCCAGCCACAGATGATTTGGTTTCTTCAAATCCGACAATTGTTTATTCGGGGGGTGGTGCTTTGTCGAAGTGCGGGATCCCTAAACGGCAACTTGGAGCCCGATATGGCCATGGGGTGGCAATACTTGCAATCAAAAATCGGCAAGAGCCAATGGACGCCAACTCTGGTGGATCAAAATGCAGCACAGATCGATGTATCCGCTCAAGGGCTAGAATTCATGGCGGAGTCTATGCAATTTTTAAAATCGATTGGCGAAAAACCTCAAGCTCCGGATGACATTATCGCGACCCTGTGGAAGCACATGGATTTAAGTTTATTTTACTCGAAAGTCAACAGTTACTCGCCCGCGAAACGCGCGGCCGTAAACCGGTTCAAAACTGCCATGGACAAAGTGGCTGCATTAGACGCTCAAAATAAATAAATTCCCAAGTCTTTTAATTCCTTATACGAAAATCATCAAATTAATGACTCCTCCTCAAACCACTTGCGAGTGCCGTTAAACAGAGAGAGAATAATGGAATATGTCTCAACCCAATATTCAGCAACTTACCGAAGTGATTCGCGATAAAAGCCAATTTGTAGATGTCCTTTTCCAAGAGGTCGGAAAAGTGGTCGTCGGGCAAAACGTCCTGATCGAAAAACTGGTTCTTTCGCTTTTATGCGAAGGCCATGTTTTGCTCGAAGGACTGCCCGGTTTGGCAAAAACCCTGACCGTAAAGACGCTCGCGCAAACCATTAATGCGCAATTTAACCGAATCCAATTTACGCCAGACCTGTTGCCGTCTGACTTGATTGGAACCATGATCTTCAATCAAAAGACGCATGAGTTTTACGCGAAAAAAGGGCCAATTTTTACGAACATTGTCTTGGCCGATGAAATTAACCGTGCCCCTGCCAAAGTTCAAAGCGCCTTGCTTGAGGCGATGGGCGAAAGGCAAGTGACCATTGGAGAAACCACTTATCCACTCGAAGAACCCTTTGTGGTCTTAGCCACGCAAAATCCAATCGAGCAAGAAGGAACGTATCCACTTCCAGAGGCCCAATTGGATCGTTTTTTATTTAAGGTAAAAGTAACTTATCCAAGCTTGGCCGAAGAAAAGCAGATGGTCGACCGGATGACCCGAAATGAAAGTCCAAAGCCGCAAAAAGTGTGCAGCCCTGAAGAAATCATCGCCGCGCGCAAATTGTGTAATGACATCTACATGGACGACAAGGTGAAGGATTATATTCTTAACATTATTTTTGCTTCCCGCTTCCCCGAGAAATACGGCCTTCCTGATTTAAAGAACTTGGTCAGTATTGGAGCCTCTCCGCGCGCAACACTTGGACTAACAAAAGCGTCCCGCGCCAATGCCTTTATCCGCCACCGCGGTTATGTGACTCCGGAAGATGTGAAGTCTGTCGCTTATGATGTTTTACGGCATCGCATTCTTCTGACGTACGAAGCCGAAGCGGAAAATATTTCGTCCGAACAAATTGTGAGCAAGATTTTAGACCGAATTGAAGTTCCATGATTGAAGACATTCAAAAGAAAGTAAAACGCATTGAGCTCGTTACCCGAAAGGTAATGGATGAGATGTTAACCGGGGGCTATAAAAGTCACTTCCGGGGTCAAGGCGTGCAGTTTTCAGAGCACCGCGCTTACACCCATGGGGACGATATTCGGCACATTGATTGGAAAGTAAGCGCCCGCAGTAAAGAGCCGCTCTTAAAGCAATACGAGGAAGAGCGCGAACTCAATGTTTTCATTATTGCCGATTTGTCGGCCTCGCTTGAGTTTGGCTCAAAAAAAGCATTTAAAAAAGACCTGGTCGCAGAGCTTGGAGCAGTAATTTCATACGCGGCCTCGATGAGTGGTGACCGTGTAGGCGTTTTGATCGTTACCCAAGAAGTTAAAAAAATCATTCCCCTGAAAAAGGGGCGCAATCATGTCCTGCGAATCATTCGCGATTTGCTCTCGTTTCAAACCGAGCCGGGCGGAACAAATTTAAAGCAAGCCTTTGAAGAAGCGTCTCACCTGATGAAACACTCGGGCATTGTGTTTGTTCTGAGTGATTTTAGGGCCGAGAATTATGAAAAACCCTTAAAGCAACTTGCCCGAAAACACGACGTCGTTGCGATTCAAATTGAAGATCCGCTTGAATATTCTTTTGGAAAAGTGGGGCCGATCACTATCTTTGATCCCGAGACTCAACAGGAGATCACCTTTAATCCCCAGGCGTACAGTTTTAATAGCGAGTTTAATAAGGCAAAATCAGAATTTGAAATCAAAACCAAACAAACGCTCAGTCACTCCGGCGTAGAAATCTTGAAAGTAAACACACACGAAGACTATGTTGACCGATTATTGCGCTTTTTTAAAAAGCGAAAGAAAAAAAAGTAGCGCCCCCTTTTGGGCAAAGCTTGTTGCATTGGGTACGCTGGTATGGTCGGCATGGCTCCCGTTTGGCGCTTTAGCCGACCCTTTAGACATTGCAAGCCTTCCCCTTTTTAAAATTCAATTGGTCCAAAAAAACCCGAATGGAAATGTTTATAACATCGGGGATCGGATCGCGCTTTACGTCGAAATCCCCCAAGCCGATCAAAATCGAAACTCAAGCTTTGAGATCACGGTGCCCGAGGGGGGAAGTAAAATCGATGAGCAGGGATGGTATTTAGATGCGCAAACTAATTTAATCTCGGGCAATTTACGCTTTATTGTAGCTCCCATCAAAACAGGCCCCCTTACGCTTCCTACTTTATTGATTTTAAACCAAGAGAAAAACCCGATTGGCAGAACCGATACCTGGTCGATCGAAGTAAAAGGCGTTTCGCTTTCGCCCGATCAACAAAAACGTGAACCCCAGTATTTGCCCCTCGCCGCGGTAGGGCTTTCGGACCAAGTTTGGTTCATGCTTTTTGCCCTAGTGCTTTTGTTGATTGCAGCGACGGCATTTGGAATTTATAAATGGAATCGCAAAAAAGCCATGACTCCGCCTGCGCTGCCCACTCCGAAGCCCATCGAACCCGACCACGTTCTTGCGCTGAGGGCGCTTCAGGAACTTTACCAGCAAAATCCGTATACGCGGGAACATTTAAAGCCCGTGGCTTTTGGTATTTCTGAAATTATTAAAGCCTATTTGTCGAAACGATTTTTGGTCGACGCAACCGAATCGACGACACCAGAGATGATTGGCCTTTTAAAATCTCAGCTCACGTTTGATGAACTCAAAGAAATCGAAGCCCTTTTTGTAGACCTTGACCTAATTAAATTTACAAAAATGGAACAACACGATCATTACACCGAAGGCGATTATAAAAATTTTAAACTAAAGGCGGAACGGATCATTGATCGTTGGAATACTCCTGCACCCGCGGCCTCAGGAACAGTAGCTCCGGCTCCGTCCAGCAAAGGGGTCACTTAAAATGCATTTTGCTCACCCCAGCGCATTTTTATTTTTACTTGCGGTTCCGTTTGTTGCCCGTTTTTGGTTAAAAAAGTCGGCACTCCCCGCCATCAAACTTACGTTTCCGTTTCCCATCAAAACGGCCACCACGGGTCTAAAAAGTTTGCCTTTACCCCCCATTCAAACTGTATTAAAAATTCTTGCTCTTGTTTGTTGTATTGTTGCGATCGCCAGACCCCAAACCGTTTCAAAATCACAGGAACGAAAAGCAAACGGGATCGACATCATGATGCTGCTCGATGTGTCTTTAAGTATGTTAATCCAAGACATGGGTGATCGCAGCCGGAACGAGATTGCCAAACAAACGTTTAAAGAATTCATCGAAGGCAGACGCAATGACCGCATCGGGTTTATTATCTTTAGCGGTGAGCCTATTACGCTTGCTCCCCCTACCTTGGATTACGGGTTATTACTGCAACAGCTTAAAACGGCTGACCCAGGCGGTGGCGGACTAAAAGATGGAACCGCAATCGGGGACGGGTTAGCGCTCGCCATTAATCGCCTAAAGAAATCGACCGCCAAAAGCAGAATCGTGATTTTGCTGACCGATGGCGATAACAATGTCGGTCGGATCGATCCGCTCACTGCGGGCGACCTGGCCGCAGGCTACGGCATTCGCGTTTATTCGATTGCGATTGGCACAGAGGGGCGCGTAAGACAGCCACTCCCCCAGCAAACGCCCTTGGGAATTACTTATAATTATGTGTGGGTGGACAATCGATTAAACCCGGAGCTCTTGCAACAAATTTCTGAAAAAACAAATGGTAAATTTTGGCGCGTGCAAGACGAAAAAACACTCCAAGAAGTATTCAAAACCATCGACCAACTTGAAAAAACGGACATCGAAACTAAAGATAAATTTCACTATACCGAAGAATTTATGAACTGGGTCCTTGCCGCAATCACCCTCTTAATTATTGAGCGATTATTTTCCGTCGTCGCCTGGAGGCAATGGGCATGATGAACGGCATTTATTTTGGAAACGTGCGTGCCCTTTGGCTTATTCCTATTTTGGCGATGCTGATCGTTTTTTTTAACGTCTTGATCAAATTTCACCGGAAGAAATTGGAAGCGTGGATTCACCCAGACCTTTGGGCGAACATGATTCCTGATTTTTCGAAAAATGTTTTAACCCTAAAGAATACTTTTCTTTCCTTCGCGTTCCTCTTTTTAACGTTCGCGCTCTCCAGGCCGCAATGGGGCGAAATCGACCAAGTCATCAATACCCGGGGCATGGACATTATTTTTCTCATGGACTTATCCACCAGCATGCTGGCCGAAGACGCAAGCCCTAGCAGGCTTTCCCGCGCCCAGTCTTTTATCAAAAAAACGCTGCCCCTGATTGAAAGCGACCGCGTAGGTTTAGTTGGGTTTGCGGGAAGCGCCCAATTGTCGGTTCCTCTGACCAACGATTTTCAGTACTTGGCCGAAGTCGTCGATACCCTTGATCCAAGCGCTATTTCCAATCAAGGAACCAATATTGGAGACGCCATCGAGGCCGCTACGAAAGCCCTAGACCGCGCAGGCGAAGACGACCACAAGAACTCGCGCGCCATCGTCCTTATTACCGATGGGGAAGATTTTGGCGATAGCGCTTTAACGGCCGCTCGAAAAATTAAAGACTTTGGCGCAGGATTTTTTGCATTTAGCGTGGGCACGACCGAGGGAGCCCCGATCCCCCTTCGGAACGAAGGCGGCATTTTACAGTCCTATAAAAAGGATTCTTCCGACAAACCGATCTTAAGTAAGGTGAACAAAGACCTACTCCAAAAAATTGCGGAAGAAGCGGGTGGAAGCTTTTTGGAACTGATTAACCCGGACGACGCCTCGTATACGCTTGCCAAAGCCCTTCAAAAGTTTAGTCACGGAACGCTGCAGGAGCAACATGTGGTCACCCACATTGAGCGCTTCGAATGGTTCCTGGCGCTCGGGGTTTTTTTCTTGCTCCTGTATTTGAGTACGGGATACCGCAAAGCGCGACTTATTTTTTCTCTCCTCCTTGGAGGTTTGATTGCGCCTGGGCAATGGAGTTCTGCCGCAGAGACGTCCTCGCTCAAGGGGTATTGGAAAAACAAAAAGGCCACTCAATCCTTCGAGGATAAAAAATTTGAGGACTCGGCCAAACTATTTCAAGAAGCGGAAATTGAAGACCCCGAAAATCCTGCTTTAGATTACAACACGGGGACCGCCCTTGGGCAGGGCAAGAAAACCGAAGATGCTATCAATCAGCTCCAAGCGGCGACCCAGAAGTCGCTCAATCAGGGTGATTATGGGACCGCTTCAAAATCCCTCTTCAATGAGGGAATTGCCCAAATGGAAAATAAAAATCTGCCAGAAGCGTATGATCGCTTAACGAAGTCGATCGAAATGGCCAAAATTTCAAATCAACCCGAAATCGAAAAGCGCGCCCGCGAAGAACTGACCCGATTGGCCATTAAACAAGAACAAGAAAAACAGCAGAAACAACAACAGGGCGATCAAAAAGAGCAAAAAGACGGCCAAGACCAAAAGAATCAAAAAGACCAAAAAGGCGGCGACAAACCCCAGTCTGGTTCGGGCCAAGAAAAAGATCAAAACACCACTCAAGATGGCATGAATGGCAAAGACGTCGCGAAGAAGCGCGAATTTAGAAGCGGCACCCTTTCGAAAGACACCGCAGAGAGCATCATGAATGATTTGTCAGATCGTGAAAAGCAGCTGTATCATCATCGAATGAAGGACGGACGACGAAGGGAGCAGCCTCATGGGAATGATTGGTAAATTGACTTCGAACGCGCTTCTTTGGGTCACTTTTTTTGTATTACCCCTTTCTTTTGCCGGCATGAAGGCGGGCGTTGATCGCAACGATATTTCGCTTGATGAATCTCTTTCGCTTAAAATTACCGCTGATACCCAAAACTCAAGTCACTTTGAACCCAAATTCGAGGCACCCGATTTTGAGATCATGAATCAGTTTGAGAGTTCCTCGTTCTCTTCCGTGTACAATAACGGTCAATTCGAATCTAAAAGCGAAAAAACCGTGACCTTTATTTTGCGCCCGCTTAAAATTGGGACGCTTAAAATTAAAAATATTCAAAACAAGGACGGGCCCGAGAAAGCGCCCGATCTCGTGGTCCAGGTTTCAAGAGACAACGGGAATGGCCGCAAAAGCCTGGGCGGTGAGGCGCCCTCTTTAAAAGGAGACGCGAAGAATTTTTTCGTAAAGGCCGAGGCCAGCAAATCCAAGATTTATAAAGGCGAACAACTGATTGTCAGCTATTACTTGTACCGAAGGACAAGAGCAAACCTGCGGGACGTCATGCAATATCCGACGTTTCAGGGATTTATTCGGGAAGATTTAGAAATGCCGATCTTGTCGGGAAGACCAGACTTCGAGGCCGTGAGTCTAGGGGGAGTGCCTTTCGAGCGGGGGCTCCTGGCCCGGTACGCGCTGTACCCGGTGCGCGATGGAAAACTTAAAATTGATTCTTTAGGCATTCGTGCCGATTACATTCCAAAAAATGAAGCGACGGACGATATGTTTGAAGATCCGTTTTTTCAATTTTTCAGTCAAGTAACACCGCGCACGGGAACGTCCAAGAGCGATCCCCTGACGATCGAGGTCGCGCCCTTGCCTGAAGACGGAAAATCCCCCTTATTTACAGGTGGTGTGGGAAGTTTTGAAGTCAGCACTCAATTGGACCCAAGCAATTTAAAGAAGAACTCTCCCTTTACCTTTAAAATTATTTTACAGGGCAAAGGCAACGCAAGCCTTGTCGAATTCCCGAACGTCAACTGGCCCCAAGAGTTTAAGTTTTATGAATCAAAAGGCAAATCGCGGAACCTAGGACAAGGGAATACCGAAAAGGAATTTGAGGTGGTTTTGGTCCCCAAAGAAAAGGGCCCGCTTCAAATCCCCTCTATCGCGTTTGAATTTTTTGACCCCGATACCCGAAGCTACGTTCAAAAGAAGACGAATCCGATCCAAATCCAAGTGGGCGAAGCGGACCCACAGAATGCAAATGCAAACCCGGATTCCGTTCAACGCCATTTAGAAGATGACATCAACGCCAGTGCGTCGCCCGCACAGGGCTATGGCTCGATCAAAATAAAGGACTCGACCTCGCCCGATGGAGCCTCAACGTTACTTGGCCAGCCGGTATGGAGAATTGTGGCTTGGCTTGGGCTGTTGGTTTTATTTTCTTTTTTTGGACTCGTGGTTTGGGACCAAGTCCGAAAGCGGTCGCAACTGCAGCTGGATTTGTTAAAGCGAAAAGAAGACCTCAATGTATTTTGGAACACGCTGCTTCGGGATGCCGAAAAATTACAAAAAGAGAGCGCCCCCCTTAGCCGGTATTCCTCCCTCATGGAGCAGATGATTGATCAAATCCACCAAGCAATTGACGAACGCTTTCACCTTGCCTCACGCGCACTCCCGAGACGCGAACTGGGCAAACTATTGACGGAAAACACCACAGCCGAAGGCAAATTGTCCCAAGAGCAATGGAAGCGAGTTTCCGCGATTTTGGAATTCGCCGAAATGATTCGCTTCGTAAGTAACGCGGGCATTGCACAAGAAGACGAAGCCCGTCACCGCGCAATCCTAATCATTGAAGACGCCATAAAAATATCAGCTGAACTTTCTCCAAAAATACTCTCTCCAAAAATAACGAAGAATGAGTGAATAACTCATTGAATAACAAGGTGCATTTTCTGTATTCTATAGCCCATAGGCTTAACTAATTTAGATTTTGGAAAGGACCAAAACCCATGAACCTTTACGTTTGCATTAAGCAGGTTCCCGATACAGAAACAAAAATAAAACTAAACGCCGATCAAACGGGCATCGACCCAGGCGGCATTAAATGGATCATGTCGCCCTACGATGAATACGGCGTCGAAGAAGCGCTTAGAATAAAGGAAAAAAATGCAGGAAGTACCGTGACGGTGGTTTCGGCGGGCCCAGATCGCGTGGTCGACTCGTTAAGAACAGCATTAGCGATGGGTGCGGATAATGCAATCCATGTAGAGTTGCCTGAGACCGCAGATAGCGCGTTTGCAGCTAAAGCCTTGGCCGCGGCCCTGAAAAAGGAAGCGAAAGTGGACCTCGTGTTTTTTGGAAAAGAAGCAATCGACGACGGCGCAGCGCAAGTTCCACAACTGGTTGCCGCTCACTTGGGCATTCCTTCGGTTACGGTAGTGGTAGGCATCGAGTATGCGGGCAGCACGCTTAAGTGTAAGCGCGAAATTGAAGGTGGCTCGTTTGAGATGGTAGAAGTGACTGCGCCCGCAGTGATTGCAGGAAGCAAGGGTTTAAATGATCCACGCTACGCAACTTTGCCCAACATCATGAAGGCCAAGAAAAAGGAAGTAAAAGCTTTAAAACTTGCGGACCTTGGCGTTTCGGCAAGCGACCAAAAAATTAAATACAAAAACTTACAACTCCCACCGCCTAAGCAAGCGGGCAAAAAAATTGATGGAGATGCAGCCGCGCAAGCAAAAGCACTGGTGCAAGCACTTCATACAGAAGCGAAGGTGATCTAACATGGCTAAAATACTCGTATACGTTGAACAAAGAGATGGAAAAACGAAAAAAGCAAGCTTTGAGCTTGTGGGAGCCTCGGCCGCTGCCGGAAACGAAACGCATGCGGTCCTGATAGGCGATGCGGTAACCGCCCTTGCTGCCGAATGCGCGCACTACGGAGCAACAAAAGTTCATGTAGTCCAAGATGCTCAATTGAAATATTATTCAAACGAGGCGTATTCCAAAGCCCTAAGCCAAGCCATTAAAACCATTTCGCCCGATGCGGTTCTGGCAGCGCACACTCCCATTGGGAAGGATTTACTTCCTACAGTTGCGGCCCTTCACGATGGTGCCCTTGCCACCGATTGTACGGCGCTTAGCTTTAGCGGCGGAAAATTGACTCTAAAAAGACCGATGTATTCCGGAAAAGTCATCGCCGACGTCGAGTTCACGGGAACTTCGCTCGCCATGGCGACCGTACGCGCGAACTCCATTGGTTTGCCAAAACCAGACACGTCCAAGACGGCCGACCCTTCGCAAATCAGCGTGGATTTAAGTGGCCTTAAGACCAAGATTTTGGAAGTGGTCAAAGGAAACTCTGCTCGTCCCGATGTGACCGAGGCAGCCATTGTGATTTCGGGTGGCCGTTCACTAAAAAGTGCCGAGAACTTTAAGATCATTGAAGACGCAGCCGATGTCATCGGCGCCGCCGTGGGAGCTTCTCGTGCGGCAGTGGATGCGGGTTACCGCCCACACCGCGACCAAGTGGGGCAAACGGGAAAAGTCGTTTCTCCAGCCCTATATATTGCCTGCGGGATTAGCGGGGCTATTCAACACTTAGCAGGAATGCGCACTTCAAAAGTCATCGTTGCGATCAATACCGATCCGCAGGCGCCCATTTTTCAGGTCGCGGATTACGGAATTGTGGGAGACTTATTTCAAGTGGTCCCCGCATTGACGGCAGAATTTAAAAAATTAAAAGAATAAAAGAAGGAAAACCGAATGACTTGGGAAACTATTGCTTTTTTGATCGTCGCAGGAAGTGCGCTCACTTTATCTGGAAAACGGTTTGCAATTCTTTACCAAGTCTTAAAGGCTCAAAAGGGCAAGGCACCCAAATTTGGTGATTTGGGTGCCCGCGTCCTTCACACCATTACCAATGTCCTGTTTCAAAAGTCGGTGTTAAAGGACCCGGCCATTGGGATCGCGCACGTAGCGATTTTTTGGGGGTTTATCATCATCTCGATCGGCACGATCGAACAATTTTGTATGACCCTGTATTCGGGTGCCAATTTTGAATTTATCGGCCACACGCTGTATTCAGCCTTTATTTGGTCACAGGATTTTTTTACTGCGGCGGTTCTGGTGGGTGTTTTGTTTGCGGCCTATCGCCGGTTTATCCTTAAGCCTAAACACTTGGGCCAATCCAAAGACGCAAACTATGTCCTGCTGTTTACCGGTGGCCTCATGGTCTCGATCTTTTTCATGAACACGTTTCATGTGTTAGGAAGCGACCCCTGGTTTAAGGACAGTTATTTTATTTCAAGTCACCTTGCCCAAGCCTTTTCGGGCATGGGGTTAGAGCAGGAATCCTACCATCACCTATTTACGCTATTTAAGTGGATTCATATGGGCTTGGTTTTAGCATTTGCGGTTTATATTCCCACCTCAAAACATTTGCACATTGTGGCTGCGGGCCCGAACGTTT
>CAIMNF010000344.1 GCA_903842755.1 Oligoflexia bacterium | reverse complement strand
TATTTTAATTCAATTTGGAAAGAATAGCCTCCGGCCTCGAGCCCAGAAAAATCAATTGCCTCTAAAACCCGCTTGTTCCAACCATTAAAACCACCCGTAAAATCACGGATCGGGGCACCTAGCACCGTCCGGGCATATAGACTTCCCCCGCGGCTAATAATTTTTCTCATCAGCCCCCAATTGACGGTCCCTCCTCCGGACACGTAACGTGAGCCAATCACAAAATCTTGGTTTTGAAGGAGTTCAATCATTTTTGGCAAAAAGCGGGGATCATGGGAAAAGTCAGCATCCATTTCGATCAACTGATCAAATCCTTGGCTAAAGCCCCACTTAAACCCTGCAATATAAGCAGGCCCAAGTCCCTCTTTTTTAGTGCGATGGAGAACGTGAAGCCTTGGTTTCTGCTTCGCGGCCCATTGCGCCGCAAGAGAATCCGCCAACTGGCCTGTTCCATCGGGAGAACCATCATCTACAATTAACACATGAGTCGCGTCCACAGTGATCTGCAAAACCGCATCAGTAATTGGCTTTAGGTTTTCAATTTCGTTATATGTGGGAATGACAATGAGGGTTTTCACTCGTTAAAAAGGAACATCTTCTTCGGTAAAGGTTGGTTCAGCAGGCATGGCATTACTCGCTTCATACTGAGGAGCAGAATAAGCACCAGCCCCTGCATAATCGCCTCCACTTTTGCTTGCTCCAGCGGAGTTCGAAGCACCGGCTCCTGCGTTCCCACCTAAAAATTGAATGACTTGAGCGACTACTTCTGTCGTATATCGGGTTTGGCCTTCTTTGTCTTGCCATTGGCGAGTTTGAAGCTTGCCTTCAACATAGATCTGCCTTCCCTTCGCAAGGTACTGGCCACACAGCTCGGCCAGTTTCCCGAACACCACCAGCCGGTGCCATTCGGTCTTTTCTTGCTTTTGCCCATTATTCTTATCGGTCCAAGATTCACTGGTCGCAATACTCAAATTACAGATCGCTTGACCTGAAGGTGAATAACGGACTTCTGGATTTTGCCCCAAATTTCCAATCAAGATCACTTTATTAATTGCCATACCGCTTTAGATACGAAACTCGTGCCCAGCAGTCAAGCAGTCTGTGAGGGAAGAGGGTTATTTTGAGAAAGTTCAGCCGTCCCCGGAGTCACTTCGACTGTCGCCTCTGCTTCAGCGACTGGCTGCTGCGGAACGACCGCTGGAGCAACCCTCCCCTGACGCTTACGCTCAGGAAATGGGTACCCCCGTTCTTCAAATTTTTTCCGCCACACATTTTCTACTTGGATTACCGCTTTATCGGGATTCACTAAATAGAGGACCGGATCGAAATCACAATCTGGACAAACAAGCATGGACCGAAACTTCATTCGGTATAGAGCTTCAAAAGCTCCCCAAATAGGAACCAGTAATACCACCCCTTTGGCATGAAATAGGGGCCAGAACACCAGCATCAAAAAAGCAGTTGCGACCAACACATGAAAATAGAACTGAGGGGTCCCTACCCGGGCGGGAACCGCCAAATGCCGTTCCCGATGACAACTCACACAGTAAAACTTAAAGCCCGTTTGCTCTAGTTTCCGCCAAATTGAATTGAGATTAATTGATTTGCTCTTTAGTTGATTCAGTTCAGGCCTATTTTCCAAATTCATGGATCAAGAACCTCCGTGTCCTTATTCCTAAGTTTAATGAGTTTGCCATTTTTACACAATAGAGATATCTTTTTTAATTAAATGCCCTTTATTCAAAAGTCTAACTCTCTGATTTCATTGGCTACGCCTACTTCGTTTCCTAGCCTTTGGACCGAACTGCTAGACAAAACCATCCCACCCTTCGTTAAAAGGCGTTTTAGCCCAAAAGATTCCTGGAAAGATAAACCTTTCGTCAAAGACGATTTGCTGTTTTTTTCCCGCGGTCTTACGGAATTGTCTGAATTTTTCACTGTTGACCGAGAAGGGGCAAGGCTGCCCGCTTACTTTACGAACGCGCGATTTCGATCGAGTTATTTTCTTTATTTTTTCGCTCTTCAAGGGGCCAAATTTTTGTCGCTTTATGAAAAATTTCCACTCGCAATCGATGCAGCAATTGATCATGCAAAAAAAACAGGCGTGTTTAAAGTCATTGATGTGGGTTCTGGGCCAGGAACTGCTTCATTTGCGTTGCTCATTTATTTATTGGAGCGTTTCAAAAAAACAAAAGTTCTACCCTTTAAAATTCATCTGCACTGGATTGACCGAAACGGGAGCATTTTAGAAGACGGCGAAATCCTGCTCAATGATTTTTTAGCAACCCAAGGAGATTGGAAAGGAGACATTAGTCTTACTTCAGAAACCCGGGACTGGTGGAAGCACCCCAAGGGATTTAATCCCGCGGCAACGCTAGTGATCTTCGGAAACGTACTCAATGAGAGTCCAAGCGAGCGAACCGTCTACCAACAAGGCCTTCTGCCTTTCGTTAAAAAACCAACCGGCGGGGGCGTCCTGTTCGTTGAACCTGCGTTCAGAACTGCCTCTCAAAAACTGGGGCAAATTAGAGATGAATTGGTCCTTGAAGTAAATCAAAAAGCAAAGCTTTGGGGCCCCTGTCTTCATACCTCAAAGTGCCCTCTCGCCGAAGGCAGAGACTGGTGTCATTTTTCCGTACCGGTAAAATTGCCGGGCAAATGGTTCAAGCAATTTTCGATTAAATTAGGGGGCGTTCGCGAATGGCTCAAATTCTCGTTCCTTTGGATCGCAAGTCATGAATCTGGCCCGGAAGATCGCGCACGGACCGATCAGGACGACTGGCTTCGCGTGGTGAGCGATCCCATGAAAACGCCCCAAGGCAAAAAAAATCAAGTCTGCGCACCCGAGCGCGTGGCGTGGGTTGACACCCCACCCAAACCACTGCTTCGCGGTGATGTCATTCAAAAAGAATACGCAGGGCCAGCGAAGCCAACACGAAAAAGATGATTCAATACTTTAATCGTAAAACAAAAAAAATAGAGGTCGAAAAAGTATTAGGCGATTCTCTGGTGAAATTCGCTTACGAATCCATTTTAGGCCGATTTCTGTGTGCTCTGCTTTTTAAACGCAGATGGGTTAGTAAATTAATAGGCCTTCAACAAAACACCCGCGCAAGTGCAAAGTCCATCCCCGGTTTCATTCACGACTATCAAATCAATATGGCGGAATTCGAGGAAACACCTTACCAAACATTTAATGAATTCTTTATTCGAAAATTCAAACCCGGCGCCCGGAATTTTAATTGTTCAGAAAACGTTTTCGCCGCAGGCGCAGAAGCTCGCTATCTTGCGATAGAAAACCTCTCATTGTTTAGCCGTTTTCCCGTAAAAGGAATTGAAATTAACCTGAAATCACTTCTCGGTTCAGAAACTCTTGCGAAGGATTTCTTAGGCGGGACCCTCATCATCGCACGACTTTGCCCGGTCGACTATCACCGCTTCCACTTTCCAATCTCCTGTAGAATTGAGGGATTTAAGCAACTCCATGGGCCACTCCATTCGGTTAACCCGATTGCACTTCATCACATTCCGCAAATTCTTTTTCAAAATGAACGGCACGTTACCCTTTTAAATTCATCGAGCAAAGAATCAAACTTTGGGAAAGTCGCCATGATCGAAGTGGGCGCACTTGGAGTGGGAAAAATTGTCCAGCGTCAAAACTATGGTGACCAAATAAACACAGTTCTATTTGATAAAGGTCAAGAAAAGGGGTATTTTTTATTTGGGGGATCAACCGTGATCTGGGTACTCCAGCAAGGCAAAATTAAACTTGCAGATGACCTGCGGGAAAACTCCTCAAAAGGAATTGAAACATGGATACCCTTAGGAGAGACCATCGGTGAGCATCAAAAAAGGACCCTTGAGTCCGGCACCTAAACTTATCGAAGACTTACTTCAGAAAATTGTTGGCCCTATTGGCGCGGCTCCGATTTCGAAAATTCTTTTTGAACCGGATAATATTGAAGATCGAGTGACCCTACTTTTAGAAATGTTTGAACTTCATCCTGAATTTAAAGCTCCTTTTGAGCGACTGATTAAGTCTCTTCAGGGCGGCCAGCAAGATGTTCGAGTTCCCTTAGAAGAACAAATTCGCTTTTTTTCTACCAAACATACGCGCTATTGGCTGTTGGTCAATTTGGTGAATCGCGTGCTGAGGCTGCGGGAATTAAAAATGGACTATCGCACCGGAAGACTCCCCTCGCGCGCGCATGATATTTTAAAGTACGCTCACAAGGCGCGCGAAGCTTACGGTGAATCGAGTCGCTATAAAGACGTGGTATTTGCGGCAGGATTAATGTTCGACTTCCTTTTTTATTTACAGCGAACTCCTTTTTTAGATTTAGGCGAAATCCGTTATGATGATTATTTGCACCAATGTTTTTTACGGGCCGTCGACCAAGGAAAGCGCATCATGGGCCTTTGTAAATATAAAAACGAATTGGAGCTTGAGTTTTTAACTCCCGTAACTGCTTTTTTACGTCAATTGGCTCATGTCAGTTTGATTATGCTCAAAGCTCCCGAAAGCTTAGAGTTTTATAAGAAGCTCGAAGTGAGCCAAACATCAGAGCCCCTGATCGCTGCGATGGAAATGCAACGCTATCAAGTGCATACGGGAATGATTGCATCGTTTCTTGCTCAAACGTTCCCCATTTTTGGAAAATTGCCTGAAATTATGTCTTTCTGGGGTTTTCCTTACGTGTGCAACATTCGCAGCAAAATGAATATTCATGACGTGGCTTGCATGGGAATGCTTGGAATTGCTATTTCGGAAAAGGGAGTAAATTCAAGTCAGTTCGGACCAAGCGGAAAGCCTAATTTGGAACTCCCCGAACTTCGCTACCTTGATTTTCAGGTTACTAAGGAGGTCCGCGATGAAGTTGAAATTTGAACGTTATCCGGGGATTTCTTGTTTTTATGTGCGTGGGCCTGTGGAAACCGCAAAAATTAAAGTCTTGTTGGTGAGCCTTGAGACCATTCTCAAAGACCAAGAGGAACCCATCATCATCCATATGGGCTATGCTACTTTGGCGGCACAGGAAGCAGCGATTGTATCTGCCTATAAGAAAAAACTCACGGTTAGAAAATTTCCCCTCTATTGGATTAGTTCCGAAAGAACGGTCGGCGACATTGCTACAATGGATTTGCTTATTCCGCGGGTATTCTATAATCCCAAAACGGTACCCATTGCGGCCCATATCAAACTTGAAGATGAAATTTACGCCATGCATATGAAGGGTGAGCTTTTGCAGCGAGAAATTGGAAAAATGGGAGGCTCCGAAGAAAGTGTTGAGAAGACACTCTTAGAAAATGAAATTTTAAAAGCGCAAAAACAGGCGCTTGAACAAACGATTTCTTCCATTTCCATGCGTTTAAATTTTCAATCTCCTTTGGTTTCAGAAGATAAAGATATTCTGGTCAAGATTGAAAAACTTCGAGGCGACTTAGCTAAAATTTTAGGCAGCGAGGTGCCATTATGAGCAATGCAACTCCCCCATCGTCCGCAGACACGCAAGACGAAATTCCAAATCCGAAGCCCGCTGTCCTCAGTTTAGAAGATTTAGAGGCCTTAAAACCTGGCCTAATCGAACAAAGGGACGAGATGACTGCTAAAGTTACTCACCTAGCCACACAACTGAACAAAATTCAATCTTCCATCAAAGAGAACTTAGTCCTTACGCACAAAACCCAGCAATATTTTTCGGAAAGTTACGCACTCTTTTTAGAAGAATGGTCTCGGAGATCAGAGTATTTCCCCGACCTCCGAGTCCAAATTCTTCAAAAAGCGATTGAATCGCTTGATCCGCGTAACCGCCGCCGATAAGGCGCTAATTTCCGGTACGCATGTATTCTTCGTAGTCCTCGCGTTCAGTAACGGTCGCTGGTTTGACCTGATGATAATCGATCGGACCGGGCTGAGCGGGGCGATAGATTTTATAAATATCGCCGTAGTACCCATTAAAACCTTCCGAAAAATTCGCCACCCGCTGAATCCACAACTGGTCAGGCCGGTTGTGTCGAACTTCAATATCGTGTCTTAATGGCGGTTTTTCATAGTCATTAAGGGCTTTAAATTTCTCAGAGGTTCGATCAATTTGATCAAGCCAACCTAAATCTGCACTCAAATCCCGATGCATCCACTCACCACCAATAATGGCGCCAGAGTGATCGAGCTCTACTCGGTATTGATATTTAACGACGTCATATTGAAAATTATCAGTGCCTACCATTGGATCCCAATACGCTTTCCCTTTGTAGGTATCGTCCGCATAATACAAGTCGGTGTTAAAGATCACTTCTCGTTCCGTACCGGGCGCTGCACCAGGGGAAGGGCCTTGCTCACCAATCGCGACGGATTTATAGGCAAAAACGGGTTGATTCCAAATTTCTACCCCCGCATCCACGTCAATTCCAAAGCCACGCCCATAACGTCCTAATTGATTGGTCATGGTAATATGGAACGCGCCTGCATTTGCATCTGCACATTCGGCAACGCTCCAAGGGTCTGCCATCTTCGTAATGTCTGTATGGCATTCAGTACCCATCAGCGCTGCATCCGCAATGTGGAAGCGTTTTTTAGCCCAATATGCAGACGGAGAGTTTTCATGGGTGCGGTTGTAATAATGATTAATCATGGCTTTCACGTCGGCTGAGCCAAAGGGAATGAGAATCCCGTCTTTGCTGTAGACTGGGTTTTCGACGTTGCCGTTTGCGTCTTTTACGTTAATTGGAGCGGGCTCGGCGTGATTTAGCGCAGCCGGAGTCCAGCCGTCACAAATTCCAAACCAATAATCCATGCCGGTGTTGGTCTTTGCTCGCTCGTGCTTTACGGTGGGATAACTAAAATCCCCTTTAAAAATGTCATATTTTTCAGCCGGTGAAAGCACCTTCAGTTGATCATACGTGAGCGCCTTAGCCTCTTGCTTGGTGTAAAGATGGTAAGTAAAGCCAAGCGACTCCCGCAACTGAACTGAGTCCGCATCGGTGATCCGAGTGTCCGTATATTGCGCAGCTTTTGGATCATTCCAGCGAAAGGCAATTCCACCCGTATTGCTTGGCCAATACGAATCGCTCCAGGCGATATGGTCTTTCATTTGTCCCTCTAAGGGCAAATGGTCTAAATGGTATTCTAAATTAAGAGAATTGAATTCACGGTTATTAAACCATTTGGGATCATTGGATGGATCCCACGGGCCCGGCACCGCGGAATAAACTTGAGCGGCGTACAAAAATGCCATCGACCCAATGAAAAGGGTCTTAGAGAAAGGGGGGTTCGTCATGCTGAGGTCTCACTTTCATGCAAAAGAGGGTTAAAGCGTCCATGAGGGACGGTTTTGCATGTTTTTTTAAACTATGTCAATTTAATTTAAAGTGATCCCATTGATCGGAATTAGGCTAACTTAAAAAGATGGGCGACAATTCCGTCACCGAACGGCTCTTCCTGCGGAAAGGCCTTGAACGAAGCGCAAAGTTCAAACCCTTGAATTTTTTCAGGGTTTTCCTCTTTAAACAAAGAACATGTACTATAGACCAGGATTCCTTCTGGCTCCAAGTGGGCGCGGGACCACTCGACAAGCTCCTCCTGTTTGAGCACCAATAACGGCAAGTCTTTTTCTAAACGGTTCCATTTGATCTCGGGATGCCTTCGCATGATTCCAATACTCATGCACGGAACATCCAACCAAATGACATCCCATTTCTGCGCGCTTCCCCATACCTCGATAAATGGCTTTACCATTAGGGCAGAGTCTTGAAACTTAAGCCTGGTTTTGTTTTCAACGACTTTTAATAAGCGTTGCTCGTCCCGATCGGTTGCCACCACCGAATACTGAAGTCCTGCAAGCGCAAGCGCCTTTCCGCCGGGAGCCGAGCAAAGGTCCAATACTTTAGGCAGTGACTTTGAGTTCTTCGACTGCCCAAAACTCAATAAGTTTTCGTGTACTTTTTTAACTAAGTTCTGATTCGAAATGTCCTGAACAAAACCACGTGCCTCGTTGCCCTGGTACCCGTGCGGGAGGATTTGGCTTTCACCGTTTTCTAGATTTTTAAACCAGGTTACGGGACGCTCCAAGGATGCCTTAGAATAGGCTAGCGTGAACTCCAGTCCATATTGTTTTACCAGCTTTTTATAAATCCATTTAGGAAGGCTACACCAAGCAATCAGCTCATCTTCGGCGGTTGCTGCGGTAACGGACCAATTCTTCCACTGTTCTTTTGCATCGGCTACTTTGCGGAGGCATGCGTTCACAAACTTAGCGGGAGCTTCGCCTTCCTTTTCGCGGACCGCTTGAACGGTTTCCGAAACCACTAACGCAGGAACGGTCTCTTGCGCCAAAATTTGGTAAACAGCCGTGTACAAATAGCGCCGAAGTGGTCCAGTGGGCTTCTTTTTTAACGAGTACGTATCAATAATAAAATCGAGTCGCCCCTTGTAGCGCAACACGCCCGAACACATCTCATAAATCCACGAGCGATCAAACTCAGGCTTTGTTGCGCCCGACGTTCGATTCAATTCGGCTAACATGGCATCATCAATACTTAATTCAGAGTTTAAAACTTGCGCGAGGATCTTTACAGCGATGGTCCGTAACTGAACCAAACTCCCTGTCTTAAACGCAGGTGCTGCCATTTACCGGCCATTCCACAGTGCATAAAGGCCCGCAGGCCGCGCCTGAACGCCTTCAAAACTGGCCCCAAGTAACCGGTCGGCAACCTTAGAAAACAGGCGATCTACGAACGAGCGCTCTTCCTCAAATCCGTCATCGTCATCATTCTTGCCACCTAATAGCAAATCTTGGATGCCATGGGATTTCTTTGAAGGAAACGCAAGCCTTGGCTTGCCCTTGATTTTAAGCTCTTTGGCCAAATCTTTCACTGCATCATCAAAGGTGCCGATCTGATCCACCAATTTAAGTCCCAACGCCTGCTTGCCCGTAAAAACTCGGCCATCGGCCACAGCGGTAACCTCTTCCGGGGTCATATGACGACCCTTGGCAACCGCTTCTTTAAATTGATCTAATGTATTGAGCACCAAATCTTGAAAATATTGGCGCTCATCGGGCTGCATGTCCCGATATTCCGAGCCTGAGTCCTTAAAATGACCCGTCTTAATCGTAAACCGTTCTACTTTGGCCCATTCATAGAGCTTCTTTAAGTTTGCAAACTCCATGATTACCCCGATCGAACCCGTTAACGTACCCGCATTGGCGTAAACTTTTTTAGCGCCCG
>CAIMNF010000343.1 GCA_903842755.1 Oligoflexia bacterium | reverse complement strand
TCGTACTTCATTTTACTCAGATCAGCCGGGTAGACGATTTCGATTTTAATCTCACCCTTTACCACTTTTGACCGATAAAGAACAGGGTTCCCGGCGTTATCTAAAGCCCATTCCCAGCCGTTCTCGGCGGTTAAGTCTGGGCTCTGATTACTCGAAGCCCCAAAGCTCACAGCGACTGCCAGGCACATTAAAATCGATTTCATAAACCCTCCCAGTTAAAGATCCTGCCCATTTCTAGCAAAGCCAGTGCCGAGATACGCCAAGCCCAGATCAAATAAACCGGCCTGCGCCGGATCTGTCCACGAGCCAGGTCCAAAAACCTGGATTCAAGGATTTCTAGCACGCGTGTTGCCTGAGTTAAACCTGTTACCCAAATGGCTCATTTTGAGACTCTGTAGCCAATCTATGCGCTCCCAAATATGTAGAAAAAATATAATTCCCAATTTCAACTCTGCCGAATACCCTAAAACAATGGTTAATCTCAATAGACACTCAAATTAAATATTTTGATGTTTTGGGCGATATGAGGATGGGAGAATTCAATGACTAAAGTCTTTACGTTTTTGATAGCTGCCACCTTTGTGCAAATGGGTAGTCGAGCCCTGGCTGAGGGTATTACGTGCGATGAGGTTAAAGGCTACGCAGCAGAATGTTCCGCGGTTAAAATAAAATTTGACTGTGATAAAAGACTTCAGGTCGTAGACGACGAGAAAAGCACATGTCGAATTCTTCATAATGCTGAGCTAGAGTCTATAAGCGAAAGCCTCAATTTTTATGGAATTGTACAGTCTTCGAGAATCTTAAGCGAATTAAATGGCGGACAGGCCTGTGATCAAACGATTAAAGGCAATTTTAGTAGCTGTATTGATCGGCTGCAAAATATCGTAGACTCCAATAAGCCTGGTTCTGCCGCCAATCCTCCCACTCCAACTCCCACTTCTGGCGCTCCCCAGTAAGTTTCCGCAACGAGGGCTCAATTGACTATTCGACTTTTTATATTTGGCGTGTTGATAATCTCTGTTAATTCATTCGCATTGGACTGCAGTAAGCAGCCATGCACGTATTCTTGTTTTCAGGCGGGAATATATCAATGCTGTCCAATGAAGCCTTGTGCTTGTAATCCGAACGGTCCAGGGTGTCCGCCCCCACCTCCACCTCGAAATAACTACGGCCAAAACGCAGTAAAGGCTTTGTCTGATCAAAAAGAGCTCGGGTTCTCTAATCCGAGCCCTGACCGGTGTGAGTATCCTTCTACGCAATAGCCACCTAAGGAATCTTTTCTACAGTCCAGGAATTTGGTCCAATGAAAGGCGCGCAAATAAAATAAAAGATACAAATGGCTTAAAACCACATGCCATTCAAGCGGCCCCAGCTGGCTTTCAATGAGGTTTTTGTTCTGGGAAGTGGGCTTTTATTGCACGCGGAAAAGGCTGCAAAGAGAGTTCAGCGGGTGATGGGTGGGGATGGCTCGGGACTCTGGTCCCTTGCAGTCGCTCGCATGGCTGACCGTTGATTACCTACAAGTTTATAAAAAGATAGCTGACTAGTTTGGTCAGCTATCTTTTGGATCGATTGATCAGAAAATTAGTGGTTTTAGCTCACGTCCACGGGACTTTATAAAATTAAGTCAGCGCAATCGTAGGCGATTTGACGGATTAAAAATGTCGAACTTCGCCGACATAAACTGAATTTGTGTTCTAAAGCTAGAGCCCCGTGAAGCAAAAATTTTCTTGAATGCACGGACTAAGCATCCAAAAAAATTGCTTCACAAAGCACGTTGCGCGAATTAAATCATGCCCATTTATCCGGCCAAAACCATAGAAATTAGATCCGGCTTAGTTCCGTCTTACACCTGAAATGTCGGTAGCCCGACTCACGGGTTTAAGGCATTGCAGCGAGCTACGGCGGCGTTTAGATCTTCCGAATCGAGTTGCGTCGCTGTTTTGACCTCCTGATCTAGTTTTTTGAGCTGAGTTACTTCGTCTGGAGTTGGTTGGCGGTGGGCATCTAAGATCGCGCCTTGAAGTTTTCCAAGGTCGTTCTGGGCACTAGCCGCGACGAGTCCCCAGCCACTTTGATAGCGACCGATCGCATCGATACAGACTGCGCTTGGTACTCCACCAGGAGTGGCGGCGAACGCGCCTGATGCCACGAAAAGAATTGAGGTAAGAACTAAAACTGATTTCATAAAATCTCCTTTTGCCCTAGGGCTTATTTGTTTTAAAGAGGTGCTTTGCTGGAATTAGTTATACATTACCATTTTTACGTTGGTAAAAATAAAAGCAACTATTGTAAAAATTGGATGTTGTCTATAGACTGGACGATATGGACAAGAGTTCGGATTTAAAAGAGCAGATTATCCGTGCGGGAGTTGAAATCCTCAATACGCGGGGATACGGCGGCCTAACAATGACCGAAATCGCCAATCATCTTCAAGTCACTAAACAGCGGATCTATTACCATTTTCCGGGGAACGACGAACTTATCCTAATCATCGCCAAAAGGTGGAGCGAGTCCGGTTAACTTATAACGCTTAAGGCACTAGCTTCGTCTAAGGAAGACAGCTTCTTTCGCGTGAAAGCAATGGCCGAAGGAATGTTTGAGTGGGTGAACGAGGACCCAGAACTAGCTAAACTGGCTTTAACGCTCTATCAGATTGCGCCGCAAATTAAGCAGCTTGCCGCTTTCATGAAAACGGCACGTGAGGCCGGACGAACGCGCATTAAAAGTCTCTTAGAGCTCGACGAGAGATTTAAAAGCATGAAGCCAAAGAAAATTGATTCAATTATCACAGCTCTTCATTCCCATATGTATGGTTCTTTTTTTTTACCTTATAGCAATCGACGAGTTAAAGAATATCGATCAAATCCGCGCTAATTGCGTTGGAGAGCTTGCCCCGGTTGCCGTTAGACTTTGATTCGGCGGACTCGGGTTTTTTAAGCTGATTTTTCCATT
>CAIMNF010000342.1 GCA_903842755.1 Oligoflexia bacterium | reverse complement strand
TTGCTTGACGGAAAACAAGACGGCCCCTTACAGCACTGGATCCACCTACGCCAAAAGCAATGCAAGTGGCCCGTACTAACGGACGATAAATTTTGTCAGCTACCAATCGAGGATATGGTGTCCCCGCTTAGCATCCTATCGCTGACAGACAATCCCGAGGCGCAGTTTTCATGCTCGAAACGATTTGTCAGCAGTAGAGTAGATAAATTTGAGCGCCGCGTCCCCACTTCTAAAAGATACGGCCACGATAAAATCAGGATAGGTTACGCTTCATCCGATTTATCAATGCACGCCGTTTCGCTTCTGACGGTTGAAATGTATGAACTTCATGACCGGAGCAAATTCGAAATTCACGCCTTTTGTTGGAGCCCCGAGGATGGCACGGCATTCCGTCAGCGTGTTAAAAACTCATTCGATCACTTTCATCATATCGGAAATATGACCGACATTCAGGTGGGAGACTTAATTGAGAAAAATGAAATCGACGTTTTGGTCGATTTACAGGGACTAAGCGGAAGGGCTAGGCCTAACATTATTGCCCAGGGAGCGGCACCCGTCCAAATCGCGTATCTCGGATATCCAGGGACGACTGCAATACCCTATGTAGATTATGTTGTAGCTGATGATTTTATTTTCCCGCGTGAGTTGGCCAATAATTTTAGCGAAAAGCCCCTCTATCTACCGAGGGTATTCCAGGTGTCAGATTCAAAGCGAATCATCGGTGAGGCCAAATCCAAGACGGATTTTGGTATTGATAATAGCAAATTTGTCTTTTGCTGCTTCAATAATAACTTTAAATTCAATGAGGATTTATTCAGCGTTTGGCTGGATATTATTAAAAACACCGAAAATACAATCCTTTGGATTTTAGAAGACAATGACTGGTCAAAAAAGAACCTTATTGATTATGCCCGCAAACACGGCGTACAGGAGGACCGACTTGTTTTTGCTGGGCGTATTGATCCGCGTGACTATCTTGCACGCTTCCAAGTGGCCGATATATTCTTAGATACCTATCCTTACAATGCTGGAACAACGGCCAATGATTTACTTTGGGCAGGATTGCCACTTTTAACTTTGAGTGGATCGACTTACGTATCTCGAATGGCCGGTAGTCTTTCACGGTGCATGGGTCTTGATGAGCAAATTTGTACGAGCTTCGAAGAGTATCGCAATAAGGCAATAGAATTCGCCAAGAACCCGGAAAAACTAGCTCTCCTAAGAAGCCGCGTCAGAGAAAATCACGAGGCTTTATTCAACACAAAGAAAATCGTTTCCGAGTTTGAAACTGCGGTAGAGGGATTAATTCGGTAACACTTAGCCCAATTTATTCCCTTTTAGTATATTTGCACGGACCGAAGCGAAAGCGGATAGGTAATCCTGATCCTTTGTTTCGGTATAAGCGATTTTAAGTGCGTCACTTATGACCGCCTCCAAGGGAAATTGATTGAGTGGCGTACCGGACCAAGCCAGTTTGAAGGGGTTATACCTTACACTCTTCCATTGTGGATTGGCCGCCAAAAGGAGCGATGCCGTTCTTTCTTGTATAAATACTTTACGCTGAACTTCGTTATAAGAGGTGGGTGCACGCAGCAGATTTCCAATCTCGCTCGCCTCATCCTCGGCATGTTGAAAAACAATTTCATTAAATTCCAGCCATTTTCTCCAAAATTGTGGACGAGCTAAAAAGTAATTTGAAAAAACGACACAACGTGAATCCATGACAAGGTTGTCCATGGATAGATTAAGTGCTGATTCCGCAATAACTGCCTGAATAGTGGCCATTATACCTGTATCAAACGTCTCACCTTGCTCAAAAACATTTAAAAAAAACGCCCCCATGTCAGGTTGGGGTGAGATCAGATAACAATCCGAATTCCCGCCATCGTTTCTTACAAATTGCCGAATGTCCGCGGCGCTTAGGCCGGTCTTAATACTAAATTTAGGACTAAAAAAGCCATAAAAATCATCGTCATTTAGAACCGCTGAATTAAGAAAATTTCTTATCGGCCAGTATTCAAACCAATC
>CAIMNF010000341.1 GCA_903842755.1 Oligoflexia bacterium | reverse complement strand
TTCGTCCGTTAGCTTTCCTTGTTTTTCAATCTCGCTAATAATGTAGCCTTGGCGGTTATGGAGTTCGTCCCATTCTTCTTTTTGATCGAGGATGGTTTGAATTTGGACTTCATCTAAGTTGCCGGTTTTTTCTTTCCGGTACCGCGCGATAAAGGGCACGGTGGCGCCTTCGGTTTTTAGCTCCAATACGGAGGCAATAGAGCGGGGCGATAAGGTTGAGTCAAACTGAAGTATCCATTTTTCAAACGTCATGATTATTTTTTCCGAAATCGATCCCAAAGGCGCGAAAGCCCTGCCTTTTGGTTGCTTTTTTGAATTTCTTGAAGCTTTTGTTTTTGTTCGTCCGTCAAAGGAGTGGATGCGGCTGCCGCTGCGCCCTCTTTGGATTTAATTTGCGCGTCTTCCAGTTGTTGTTCCAATGCGGGTGAGTTTTTCAGCAGCTCCTGAATATTTACAGGCAACGTTCGTTGAAACTCCTCCAGCTCCCGCGCCACATCTTTTCCGGCCATGGCTTTTTGCATGAGGGATTGAAGGCGCTGAAGTTGGCCTTTGGGCAACCGTTGAATAGCCGAGCTAAATTGCGCAAGCCAGTTGAGGTCCATTTTGGATGGGTCGAACTGCGGCGTACTATTGGCGCCTTGGCCGTCGCTTTCCGCGACGGAGTAATCCGAATCATTCTGAGCCGCAGAGACTGCCGAGGAGGCCCCCGAAGAGCCCTGCCATTGGGACTCCACTTCGGTTGCATGGCATTTTTTATACTTTTTGCCACTGCCGCAAGGGCAGGGGGCATTCCGGCCCACATCTTTAAAGTTTAATTCTGGTGTAGTCATTCAGATCCACTATCCTGCCTAAAGTGGAGGGGTTTTGCAATACAGTGTTTTGACTTAAATGTTCAATTTGACAGTAGCTTTGCCGCCTGAGAACATAAAGGGGTGAGTCGCCATTTCTGGGGTTGGATTGCGCTGTTATTGGTCAGTTCATCTTGTGTTCACTTCAGTGCCCAAGCGGAAGATCTCGACGAAGATCATTTAGATACCCCGCCGTACTATCGGGTATCGCCTTCCATTGCGTTTAGTATTAAGGCTGGTTTTAATAAATTTCCCATCGCGACATCCAACGGACCCACGTATCAATTTCAATTTGACTATTACTTGCCTTGGCAGAAAGCTGGAACTTTCTTTATTGGCGCGCATGCGGGGGTTATCCCCTTAAATGTTACTGCGCTGAGCTCCTCCTACGGAAATCTGATTGGGGGCGCGCAGGTGGGATACTTGCTCAAGTTTTGGAAAAGTCAGCCCGTGATTCCTTTTGCCAGCTTTAAATATGATTATTTACGATTATTAGACGGTAACGGAACCTCGTTTACGACCAGTGACACCGGCTATTCGTTCGGCCTAATGATTTCATTAAACCCATTCGATTCATTCACCGTTCGCGACGCCTATGTGGCTTTAGGGTTAACCGCAGGCTATATTCTAGCCGAATATCAGCCCATCACCTTAGTCGTACCCTCCAGCGGAAGTTCCGTGAATGGGAATATCGTTCTTTGGGGCATCAAGCTTGAGTTTGAGTAAAATTTTAGGTATGGTGATCAGACTCACCCTTATTCGTGATTAAAGTTTGTGCGGTCGTGGTGGAATGGTAGACACGTACGTTTGAGGGGCGTATGCCGTAAGGCGTGGAAGTTCAAGTCTTCTCGGCCGCACCATTAATAGAGAAGAACCTGGAATCAGTACCTCGGTCCAAGAATAAAAAGATTCCCCGAGCCGGACTCAATCAAAATATCACTCGCTTCAATGGATAAAACCACTTGCCGCTCGGCCGCTGTGGGCTCAAATGCGTTTACCAAGATATTTAGGCGCGGTAGAAGTTCTTTGTCTAGAGAACGAATTTCGGTATGGACTACTTCTATTGTTCGAAGTGGGCTTCCACCCTCTAACCGGTTTTGCGCTCTTTGATAGGCGTAAACTTGGGTACTGAACTCTTGAAGCTGTTGGCGATAATACGAGCGGAATTCAGCCATTTGTTTGGTATTTAATTGCTCGTATAATCGTGCCGCTGAAATACCCTGTAGTTCTGCAAAAGCGAGCGACTGATCTTTGTGAGGCACTTTGTGGTAACTAATCGCCTTAAAATCAGTTGAATTCTTGGAATAAGACAGTACATCGTTGATGAAGTCAAAACTACGGACATCCTTTTGGAGCAAGGTGGGGTTCTGATAGGTTTTGAGTAAGTAAGACTCGCCGGCACCTTGAGGGTCAATATGGTAAATGCTAGCCGCGTATGAGTTTTTTAAAATTGCTGCTTCGGCATTTTCGGGAACATCGACTAACAGGTCACCGCAGACGGTACTGAGCTGCGGGGTAATCTTGAAGTTTGAAAAACTTGGCAAATCATAAAGAGTTGCCCGGGCATTCATGCCTAGCGATAAACTGAATAGAACGACGAGACCTTGCAACGAACTCCCAACCAATGAGCGCAGTTTCATGGTTTTTATATTTAACATATGTAATAATAAAGTCAATTGATCGGACTCAAGAAAACTTTTCGTTTTATGCAATGGACTTCGTTTTGCTATTTAATCAGTAGCACTCTTTGGTTGCCCGCATCGATCGCATGCAAATATCCATATGGATCAAAAGCGATGCCCGGCATGTTCGTAAAGCCGGAGGATAAGAAAGTCGTCTGTACGCCCGTCGCTGGGTTAGTGAGGTAAATCGTTTGGGTGGCGACGTCGGCGTCGTATAAGTTTCCAAAAGTGTCGAACGCCAACCCCTGCTGGTACTGTGAGTCGGAGTTTCCCGTTAGCATAATAGTCGTATAAGTCTGAGTCGATAAATTTATTTTGTATAACAATTCAGCGTAGGAGTCCATCACGTACAAGTATTCGCCGAGCGGATCGACTGCAATTCCGCCCATGGCGGTTCCAAAGTTCGTCGTCGCATTAAAAGGGCTTCCGTTTGACTGTTTAATGGTGATCGAAGGAGCGAAAGCGACCGCATTGTGGTAGAAATCGCTCGTTGAGTTGACTTCCCAAAGTGTGCCGTTGTAGGCCGACATCAAGTAAAGGTTACCCCCCGTTTGAACCAGGTTTGTAGGAAAAATAAAGGTACTGTTGTCGCCGGACTGATCATCGCCAAACGAGTAAAGCGTCATGACCAGAGTGCTCAGGTTGATTTTAAAGATAAAGCTGGTTGCATTGCCGCCAGGAGGAGAAGGGTCAGAAGTGAAGATACTGGTATCGTAATCCGCAACATAAAGAAATTGCTCCGTAGGATCGAGCGCTACACTAGACGGAGTATTTAAAAGGGTAATAGGCGTGGATGGTGATGAATTGATCGCATCGAAGCCACTACTCGTTAAAGTTTGCCCGATGACTCCTGCGATAACGGTGGTGTCCCCACTAGGAGAAATTCTAAAAACGACGTGATGAGTAGGGTCCGCCACATACGATACTCCGTTAGAATCCACAACGATTCCGGCTCCTACAATTGAGGTAGAGAGCGTGCTAACGCTGCCGCCAGTTGAAAGCTTACGAATTGCATTATTGCTGGTGTCTGCAATGTAAATGTTTCCGGAAGCGTCTGGGGCAAGTGCGCTCGGATTGTTGAACGTCGCAGTAGTCCCATTTGAAAATCCGTTTTGGCCGTAAACGCCAGCCACTGCAAAGGGAGATATTTCTCCATATTTAAAAATTTGCTGTGCGCTGGACGCCAAACTAAAGAAAAGATTGCCACTGGGATCATAGGTAAGGCCAGAGGGCGTAATCGCCGAGGTGTTAAATGCAAATACAGGACTGTTCAAAAACTCGCTGATGGCTATTCCCGCGTGACCGCCCGTATTGGTTCCTGAAACGATCGGATCTCCGTTTTGACCAATGGCAATGGGGCTTCCAGGGTCAGGGGCGCCGCTATACCAGGTAAATGCGCCAATACTCGCTAAATTTGAAACATTCATAAAATAGGTGCTGTCATTGGAAACTGTACTTTCAACATAAAGGAGGCCACGCTCGTTATCCATCGCGATTGCCCCGATTTTTCCCGTAGCGGATGCTTTTGTAGTGGTCGCCGCATCAATTGCGGCAGCGGATTGAATTAACGTGATGGTGTTCGTGCTTGGCACATACCGGTAAATTTTATTACAAAGGCTTGTGCAAGTGCCCTGGACTACGTCTGCGATATAAATGCCACCCAGAGCATCGGCTGCGATGCTCTCGGGCCCGACCAGGGTGGTGCCCCCAATCGTTGGGCCAATGATTGTTGGGTTGCCTAGAGAATCTATTTTTAGAAGCGTTTTAGTGGTGATGTTGGTTGTATAGATGTTCCCCGATAGGTCCACCGTGACTGTTGCGGGTTGATTGATCGGGGCACCTGCTAGTCGAGTGATCGTCCCGACGAGAGGTTCGATCTGAAAAGGGGTTGCTGTTGGGTTCACCAAGGCACTGGTTGCATTTGATTTAAGATCTGCCGTAAAACTTTTGCTGCAGCCCACAACGAGTAGTAGCGGCAATGCTCGAACTAAGCTTTTCGTCAAAATTGAAATCACGTGCACTTTCGCCCCCTTACTTCCAGTATAGCCAAAGGAGTAAAATAAATAAACAAAATTAATCAACTATTAAAACCTTTAAAAACAACGTATTAAAAGTTGACTATTTAAAATAATCAAGTATTTTAAGACGCGTGATCTCCAAAATAAAATTGAAGAACCATCGTTGGCCAGGGTATGACTTCGGAGCGATCAGGAGAGGAATGACCTATTTTGCCCTCTTAGCGGTACTCTTAACCCGTGTGAGCTTTGCCGTCACCGACGGACAGGAGACCAAAAACTCACACGCAAGAGATTCCGAAATCAAAGCTACTGAACGCATAGGTGAGCTACTGAGAAACCCGGCAATTTTAAAGGAGCCGGCAACGCAGTCAGAATTGCCCATTCTATTTGACCATGCCTATTTAACTCATCCCCGCTATTTCCATTCGTTGATCCGTTTGCTGAGTGACTTAAACTTTATAGAACGGGCAGACCGTCCTGCGCTTCAGCGGTTAGTCCAAGGAATTTTCTTGGCGCTAAGTAAAGAAAACCTTCCAAATCCTATTTTGGTGGAACATTTAGTGGTGGAGCTTCCGATCGACTTAAAATTAACGGCTCGCTTAGCACTCCGGGGATACGAAAACACTGAGGTCATTTACCTTAAGCAAACCCCAGGTAGCAACCATCCCTTTAGCCTTAATTTAAATTTCGATTCGC
>CAIMNF010000340.1 GCA_903842755.1 Oligoflexia bacterium | reverse complement strand
GTGATGACGTTTCGGAAAGAAGCCATTCAGCTTCTAAATACGGTTTTAAAATTTTACGAATAAGCTGGGGTTTGCATCAACAGCAACTAGAGATTAAGCCAAGTCGCTGCAAAAAAATTGTAGACCCGACGCGAATCCGCGTTTTTTTCACTCATGTAACCGCCCACAATCCCGACCAGTTTTTGGGGTTGGGTTGGGCTAGAGCAAAATAACGACCCGCCAGAATCACCGTGATCGACCGACGTTGGCAAATAGTGGGTCCGAGGCGCGCTCAGGTAAATGAGCTGGCTTTGAAAGGTAAGAGAGAGGTTCTTCAGCGAAGCCATCATGAGCCGGCTGTTGCCTCCCGAATTGTTTACCCCATAACCCGCAATCTTACAGCTTACATTGGGTTTAAGTTTTCCGCTGGAAGGGTCGAAAAAGTCACTCTCTGAATGGCTGAACGGTAGGGTAGGTAGGTTTTGATATTTTTTTAAGTGTAGCACGGCGACATCTTGTTCTGGACGAGGGCGCTCCGAGTTAATCCATTGATGTTTTTCTGGGTACACTAAGCTAAGCACTGTCCCGACATCTTTTTTACCACAGCTGACTTGCACGCTTCCAACATCGGAAAAACAGTGGGCCGCGGTCACTACGGTATAAGAATCAATTAAAGTGCCGCTACAAAGAGACTCGGTCTCCTCGTCGGTGCCGGTAATGATGACTTTGCAAAAGTAGGGGTTATTTTGCTCCGTTTCGACGGTGACGTTTTCACCCACCAGTGGACCGATGAGCGGGAGCATCCGTGGAGAGGGAATGTTCTGGGCCTGAGCGCTACTTTGGATTTGGGTGGCAAGGAACAAGACCGTAACAAATAGAAACCAGGGGCGAATTGAGGGGTGCTTCATCGTGTGGTGTTATATTAAATTTATTTAGTTTAATCAAGGAAAAAAGTAGAAGCGTAAACCTGTGCTGCGCCGGTGGCCTTAAACGACAAAAACCGGAAGCACAAGTGTGCTTCCGGTCGGAGAGTGACGAGGAGGTTAGGGGACAGGAGTTGGGATTTAAGGACGTTTACGTTATGAGTTTTCTTTAGTCGAGTCTTAGAACACGATCGGAGTAGGGGTTCCGCTGTTGTTCATGTAGAGGTAGACTACGGCTTGATCGAGCGTACCTGAGCTTGGATCAACCACTGCATCAAAGCCTACGTTGGTTACGCAGCCCGCAGCTGGGTAGGTTCCAAATCCGTTGTAAGCCGGCTGGATCGTTCCATAGGGAAGGGATGTTCCATAGAAAGGTGTCGTAGCGCTGAAATACCCGGCAGAAGCTTGAAGAACTTGGGCAACGCTTGAGCTAAGTGCAATCACCCCACTGATTACCGGAGTATTGCCTCCGATGAGTGCCAATTGCGGCTGCCCAATAATATAGCGATAATTTGTTTGAAGCTGAAGCGTAATGGTTCCTTGGTACGATTGCTTTGTAAATACGTAGGTTCCGTTTCCATAGCCGTAGCCGTTATTTACGATTGGCGTAGTACTAATTGCTACACCTGAACCACCCATAACCGACTGGCCCCAAGTTCCAGGGTGAATGCTGTTGTAAGGGTTATTTCCGCCGACCACATCTAAGTCATCCATTGCGCCACCTTGAACGGTGAATGGAAGTTGGCCGGAAATAGGGGCACATCCGCCGACACCTAAAGTGCCGGTGTTTGATAGGCCGTTTAGGGTATTGGCGCTATTGCTGCCATTCCCGCAAGCGGCCAGGGCCATACTGAATAAAGCGAACATAATCGTATTCTTGGTTTTCATATTTCTCTCCTTTGTTACTCTCTACCCTGAATAAAGCAAGGGGAGTGCCAAGCGCGGGGTGGATGTTTAAACACGGCCTAAGCTTCTGGAATAATGATTAAATTTACCGTATTTAACGAAAAGAGTTGTGCCTAGAGATTGGTCGAAATGCTGTCTAGAATTTAGACGGGTGTTGGGGGAGTGGCAGTCCGGGTTTTAAGTGCTAAAACAAACGATCCAAACTCCCAAACAACGCATCCGCATTCCCCGTTACACTTAAACCGCGTTGTTTCAGAAAGTCGCTATTATAAATCTTCGAAATGTACTTTTGCCCAGAATCGCAAAGGATGGTGACAACTTTTTTACCTGCTCCCAGCCGTTTTGCCATCAAGTATGCGCCGCACAGGTTTGCACCGGATGAAGAACCTAAGAAAAGGCCCTCGTGCCGGACGATGTAGTGAACCATGTTCAAGATGGTTTGGTCGTCTGCGCGAAAGGCATGATCAACATTTTTGAGTGGAGCCACGTTGCCAGTGACCACTCCCTGTCCGATTCCTTCGGTAATCGATTCACCGACGCTCAGTTCTGCTTTGCCCGACGTAAAATAATTGAACATCGACGAGCCCACCGGATCAATACACCCAATTTTTACTTTTGCGCTTTTTTCCCGCAGGGCTTGCGCAACTCCCGTTAAGGTTCCGCCTGATCCAATCGCGCAAACAAACGCATCCACTGTACCTTGGGTATCGTTCCACACTTCTTTACCGGTGGTCTCGTAGTGAATTTGAAAGTTGGAAGGGTTATCAAACTGATTAATGTAATAGCCGCCTTCGTCTTCGGCGATTTTTTTCGCAACCATCCGGTAGTTTTTTGGATCAGGAAAAGGGGCAGGAGGCACAACGACGACTTCCGCACCCATGCCCCGCAAGGTATCGATTTTCTCTTGCGCTTGCGAACTTGCAACCACGAACTTCGTTCGGTAGCCCAATACATTTCCAATTAGCGCTAAGCCAATTCCTGTATTTCCTGCTGTTCCTTCGACGATCAGTCCGCCGGGCTTGAGGAGTCCTTTTTTCTGCGCATCTAAAATCATTCCTAAAGCGGCACGGTCCTTTACGCTGCCACCTGGATTCATGAATTCGGCCTTGCCGTAAATTTCACAGCCCGTGATTTTTGAAAGCGACTCAATATAAATTAACGGAGTGTTTCCGATACATTGAATAAAATTTTGGTGATTCATTTAAAACCTCTATCCGTTAGTGCGCTGAAAATAAAGCGTAACGCCGTAACCCATAATGAGCACGAGCTGGAACCATCTAAAAAAGCGGAACGTTCCTTCAAACGAATTTAAGGCAAAGCTTTTTTGGAAATTTTCAATAGTGATCCAAGCTGTGGTGGTGATTAATACAGTGGCAACAACACCGTTCATAAACCCCAGTTGATGAAAAATTTGTCCGACATGAACTTCGCTCCCTAAAGCTAGGGTTTGGACCAGGAACTGCAAGGTCACTAACAAGAACGAATATTTAAGCAAAGCATCTGCGTGGTAATGACAAATTGCAAATCCGGCAAAACACAGAAGAACCGGCGAAAACGCGGGGTGACCGGAGAGAAGTAAAAGCAATCCAACCCAAACTCCATCTAACAGACGCAAATGGTTGAGACCGCGAATTCGTTTATTTAAATTTAACCCCAGCTGCACAATCCCCATGGAAAGGAACGCGCCAAAAAACATCGCTAAGGGGTGGGTTACGCCCTCTTCTGAAAAACTAATCCATTGATTGCGAAAGGCCATTTGGGCCAAGATGCTCGGAGTTGCAGCAATCAATAAAAAAAGTACAATTTGTTGGTCCAAAGTCCGATCTTTGTTCCCAAGGCTTTTCGGTTTTACGATCGATTTTAAGATAGCGGAAAAGATGCCGAGCCAATCAAACCGAAAAAAGTAAATTAAAACTAAAGTCGTTAAACCGCTGGCCAGAGTTTTAAGCTCTACGGATGGGGTTGGCCAATCTAAAAATGTTTTTAAAAAGTCAGAATAGGCCCGGTTAGAAATGGGAATCAGCGAACTCAGAGCCTCTAAAATCGAAAAAATCGCAACTTGAAAAGTGGTCATGATTAGTCAAAATCGTAACACAACTCATCGTGAACTTACAATGAAGTTACATTTTTTAGTCCCGTACTTGCAGCCCATAGTGCTTGCACGGGCATCCGAAGTGTTCTAAAGTTACTCAGTGAATCCAATCAAACATCGTATTTTATTAGGCGCCCAGTGGGGTGATGAGGGTAAAGGCAAAGTCGTTGATCATTTATCTGCTGAAGCAGATTGGGTCATTCGGTTTCAAGGCGGAAATAACGCCGGCCACTCCCTTTGGGTGAACGGCAAGAAAACCGTCCTTCACCTAATCCCCAGCGGCATTCTCCATCCACACACCACGTGTATTATCGGCGAAGGGGTCGTGATGGACCCGGGTGTTTTGATTAAGGAAATTACTCAGCTTCAAGAAGCAAATGTTTTTAAAAAGGCGTCCGATCGCATTAAAATCTCTGAGCGAACTCATGTAATCCTTCCGATCCATCGCGGAATCGATGTGGCGCGCGAGTCAAAAGCAAAAGGCACGAAAGCGCATATCGGGACCACCGGGCGCGGAATCGGTCCGGCCTATGAGACGAAGGCCTTACGCCGTGGCATTCGGGTGATTGATTTGTTCGATGGCGCTCACTACTCTGAAAAAGTAGAGATGATGATGGCGGAATATGCCCACCATTTTACGCGCGAAGAATTGGGCGAATTGAAATCTCAAAGTGTCATTGATTTAGAATATTGGAAGAAAATTTTTGAACCCATGCTCATCGATACCACCAGCTATTTAAAGGGAGGCGAGGCGCAAGGCAAAAAAATGCTTTTTGAAGGCGCTCAAGGGGTAATGCTCGATCAAGATCACGGAACTTATCCCTATGTGACGTCTTCGTTTACGACCTCACCGTCAGCAGGGATTGGGGCCGCGTATCCAAAAGTGACTCGTGCAGCGAAAGTGGTCGGTGTCGCAAAAGCCTATGTGACCCGAGTTGGTTCAGGTCCGTTTCCCACCGAAATGCTTGGAAAGCATGTCGAGGGAGAAGAAAAACGCGGCGAAGAAATCCGCAAAGTAGGGCAAGAATTTGGGGCGACGACAGGACGGCCGCGACGCATTGGCTGGCAAGATTTAGTGGCGTTAAAATATGCGGTCGATGTCGCTGGAATCGATGAAATCGCCTTAATGAAGGGCGATGTACTTTCCGGGATGGGCGATTTTAAAGTGTGTGTCGGTTATCAAAAGCAAGATGGCAGCCTATGGAAAACCTATCCCGCCAATGCAGACGAGCTCCTAAAAATGACTCCCCAATATGAAACCTTCCCTGGTTGGAAAAAAGCCACCCCCGAAGACCCGCACTATCAAAAATACATCAATTACGTCGAACAGTTTTTAGGCGTGCCCGTTACCTTTATTGGCTACGGGCCCGAGCGGGATGCGATGATTGTTCGGGACGGAAAACGTCTGGGGCATGAAGCATGATTGAGCGGTATTCACGGCCAAAAATGGCTGCGCTTTTTAGCGATCAACGGGTCATGGAAATTTGGATTCAGGTGGAGCGCGCCATTGCCGCGACCCAAGTTGAAGACAAAGTGATTCCTTCGGCAGTCGGCAAAAAAATGCTGGCCAAATTGGACCAGATTTTAGAGCAAAAAACCTATTCATTGTCCCGCATGCGTGAACTTGAACAAAAAACAAAACACGAAACGTTGGCCTTTGTAGAAATGATTTCTGATTTATTAGGGGAAGAGTCCGCCTATATTCACTTAGGGGTGACGTCTTCTGATATTCTCGATACCACGCTCATGATTCAAATTCGCGAAGCTTTAACGCAACTGCTTGACCAAGTGGAAGCGATTTCCAAAGTACTGCTCCGCCGAGCAAAAGAAGATCAAAAACTGGTGACGATTGGCCGCACCCATGGAATGTTTGCGGAGCCCACTTCGTTTGGGTTGAAGTGGCTGAGCTGGTATTCGGAATCCAAGCGGAATCACGAACGTCTGGCGCGCGCACTGCAAGAAGCATCGTTTGGAAAAATCTCGGGTGCGGTCGGAAACAATACGTTTTTTTCTGTAAAGCAAGAAACCGCAGCGTTAAAGAAATTGGGACTGCACCGGGAACCGGTTTCCACCCAAGTCGTTCCCCGTGATCGAATCGCTTCGGTGCTATCCGAATTAGCGTTAGTTGGGGTTTGGATCGAACGGGTGTGCACTGAAATTAGGCATTTGCAGCGTTCGGAAGTCGGCGAAGTTCAAGAAGGGTTTGCAAAGACCCAAAAGGGTTCAAGCGCCATGCCGCATAAAAAGAATCCGATTGGCTGCGAGAACCTGGTCGGTTGTGCGCGCCTTTTGCGAACCAATGCTTTTGCTGCTTTAGAAAACTGTGCGCTTTGGCACGAGCGGGACATGAGCCACTCTTCGGTAGAACGCGTGATTGTTCCGGATTCTTTTATTTTGATCGATTACATGCTGGATCGTTTTCAGGGAATTCTAGAGAACTTGATCGTCATCCCCAAGCAGGTAAAAGCAAACCGCGAAAAGGCGGGCGAAATTGCGTTATCCGGTAAATTGCTGACGGCGCTTTCCCGTCAGGGATGTCCGCGAACCATGGCGTATGAGCTTGTTCAGCGGGTGGCGTTTTCCGCGCGCGAAGAGGGCATTTCGATTCGGGATTCCTATCTAGAAGAAGTGAAGAAAAACCCAGAGTTTAAGAAATATCCAGTCCAATGGGACGCGCTTCTTAAAGACGAAACCCATCTTTCAGAAGTAAAGAATATTTATGAATCCGCAAACAAGCTCTGACGCCGAATCCACTCCTTCGGTGAAGTCAAATCCGCTCAAACCGGCGTTGATTGCGTTTTCATTTGTACTTTTAGCATCACTCCTTTTTATTAAGCCCTATCTGATCCGAGCGGTCATTTATAATTTCCCGGATATTTATGACTACAAGCACTTCTCTAATCGCGCGGTACACGCAGGCAAGGCAGAGCCTTGGGAAGTGGCGCTCGACCCAAAATTTAAGCCGGATACGACGCTCGAACATCGACTAAAGGATTTAAAAACCACCAGCCTTTTAGTCGTTCAAAATGGCAAAATTGTTTATGAAAAATATGATTTAGAAGGCGGGCCCCAAGTGCTTTCCGGTTCGTTTTCAATGGCAAAGAGTATCATTGCCCTGTTAACCGGCTTCGCGCTTCAAGATCATCAAATTCAAAGTTTGGATGATCCGCTCATTCAGTATTTGCCGGAGTGGCAATACAAAAGCTTAAATCCGGAAGATCCCGCGCTTGCGCGCGCGTCGGTTACACTTCGGCGTTTGTTGACGATGACGGCCGGTTCGAATTGGAGTGAGGATTACGTCAATCCGTTTGGAATTACCACGGAGTCATACTACGGAGACGACTTGTTCAGAACGGCGCTTCGGCAGCAAGTAATCGTAAAGCCAGGGAGCGTGTTTAATTATCAAAGTGGCGTGACCCAGCTCTTAGGAATGGCCGTTTCGCGCGCCGTACATCAAAGCCTGGCCGACTACGCCTCGGAAAAACTTTGGATTCCGTTGGGTGCCGAGCATGAAGCATTATGGTCGCTCGATCACGAGGACGGCTTAGAGAAAGCGTTTTGCTGCTTTAATGCAACCGCACGGGACTTTGCGCGTCTTGGACAATTGGTGCTCCAGAAGGGAATGTGGAAGGATCATTCGCTTTTAAATACGGCTTATTTAGAAGAGATGGTTAAACCCCATCAGGTACTTGACCGCAAAGGCGAGCCCACCAATTATTATGGATTTCAGTGGTGGATCGAACAGTCCCATCAGGGGCCCGTTTATTATATGCGCGGTATTTTGGGACAGTATGTACTCGTTCTTCCCTTTAAAAACGCCGTCATTGTTCGGCTAGGACACAAAAAAGGCGAGCGAATTGATCACACCTTTGAAGAAGTAAAATTGCTGATCGATTGGGCCGAACAAGGCTTCTCCCCGTAACAAAAAACCGCCTAGAAAAACACTTACACTAAATAAGTTGACACATTGCAATATCCTTGAGATGAGCCTCCTGCACTGAACGCAAAACCAGGAGAAACCAACCAGGAGAAGCCATCGGATGAATGCACTGAAGAACAGAAAATTTGCGGCTAAATTATTATCGTCTTTTATCACGTTGATGATCTTCGTTTGGGCAGCTCCCCACTCTTCTTTTGCGGGAGGCATGGTCCTGACTAAACAGGCTCAAGAAGCGAATCGGCAGCTTAAATTAAGTCGTTTGGAATCGATTTCGCAGCCAGAAAATTTTTCAAGTTTGCGTGTCCTTTATTTTGGTGGCCCGGTCATTAGTCATGTAAAAGTGGTCACTGTTTTTTGGGGCAAGGGCGTGGATGCAGAAACGGTCGCGGGAATTTCAAAGTATTACCGTGCGGTGACCAATAGTACGTATTTAGATTGGTTAGACAAAGAGTACAACACCCATCGAAAGTCCGATGACGGAAAGGTTCAAGGCACAAATCAAAGCATTGGTCGCGGAGCCGTAGCATCCGAAGTCACCATTACCCCGTTTAATTCTGCCGTAAAATTGGATAAATCCGATGTCGAAATAGAACTCGGCAAACAAATCGACGCGGGAAAATTGCCCGTGCCCGATGCGGACACGTTGTACATGATTCATTATCCGGCTGGCATTACGTTGTTGTCCGGCGGCCAAGCCTCTTGCCAAGCGTGGTGCGGTGATCACGAAGGGTTCACGCATCCTCATTATGGCTATATTTACTATGCCATGCTCCCGGACATTGGTGGAGCGTGTAGCGTGGGGTGCGGCTTTGCCCAAAACTCGTTTGACAGTTTAACCGTGATTGCATCGCACGAATTGGTCGAGTCGATCACTGACCCCATGTGCCCAAATATAGGCCAAAGCGGAGCTTTTCCAGCAGCGTGGCTCGCAGCGGATCAAAATGAAGTGGGCGATCTTTGCGCAGGTCCCGAAGCCGGTAGTGGTCAACTGGTGACCTCAAGCCGAACTTATGCGCTTCAGTCTGAATGGGAGAACAGCACCAGCTCTTGTAAGGGCGGGACATTTAGTCCTTAGTTTTTGCCTAAAGTAATTGCCCTATTGAAAATGACCGGAACTTGTTCGTCACTTAGTGGCAACCTAATGGAGGAGCCCGATCTCCAAAGCGGAATCTGGTCCAAGGTATGGTCCGACAGTAACCATCCATCTTGCCCGCCAAAAAGAACAAAGTAGTTTTCATCTAAATCAGATAAGTCGGAAACGTGCCGCGCGTTTGTTCCGTAATAGCTTGCGGCTTTTTTACCGGTCATTGGAGCCGCTGTTTTAAAAAGGGTGTCCGATCCACCGCCAGTACCAAACTCTAAAAACCGGTAACGTGACCCAAGCAAGGGGACGTTGGCTAACAGATGGTTTGCTTCGATTCGATGCAAGTCTTCCCAAGTAGGATATTGAGAAAATAATTGCTCCGCGCCAGCAACGTGTTTTAGTAAGATTTTTTCAAGGTCGGGTGCAGAAATGCCATCGAGTTCCTCGAGTAAAATGACTTTCCACGAAGGTGACTTTGAAAGAAGTTCAAGTGCTTCCGGGTTGGGATATCGACGCTGCAAAAGTGCCGGAAGGGTCACGCTCATCATCGTTTCAAATGCAACGGGCCCATCTGAGGTCGCTTCGTAATTGCCATCCCAGGTTTTGAACCTCTTCCAAACCGCGTATGCATTTAACGGGGAGCCGGAGCCATTCGTTGGATAGAAAGAGTTTATTTTTTCAACCATAGAGTGGACGATCTTAAGGCTTGACTCAGAAAACGTGTCCAGCTGCCACTTTTTCAAAAGGGGCAAATCGATTTTTGGGACGCCGTCGGCTAGCGCTTTCCAGCGCCGAATTCGGTCGCTTGACTGATAAAACCACCCTAAATCTGGCTCAGAATCCACCGGCTTATTGTTCGCGGAAGCAATGTACCCGCTGGCCGGATTATAAACAAACGGCAATTCGGTAGGCTTTTTAAACCCAATCCAATTGTTCGTAGTTTTTTGTAAAAGTGAGTGATCCGCAGGGTTTGGACGCAAAGGGTGGCGAACAGCCAAGCAATGTCCAATGTTTCCATCCACATCCGCTGCCAAAAAGTTCTGGGCAGAAACTGCATAGGAGTCAAAGGCCGATCTGAACTCCAGCACCGTTTTAGCGCGATTCACTTTCAAAAAAGCGGAAAGCTCGTCCGAAACCTCGTGCCCAACCCATCGTAAGGCCGTAGGCTTTACTTTATTTTTAAAGAAGGGACTATCCGAAATAACGGGGCCCCATGGAGTCGTTCGGATGGTCACCGTTTTATTAAACCACCCCCTTACTTGAATGACATCTTCGTGGGATTTAGCCGCTGCGATTTCTTGATCCGTTAATGCAAACAAGTGTGAGCTCAGGCCCCACATATTTGTCCCACCCCAAGCCAAAGTTGGATTTCGCCCCAAGGCAATTACCGGTAAGGAAGGAATCATTAGCCCTACTGCACGGTAAGAGGGGGATTTAAATCCAGCAATGAGCCAAAAGTTGGGAATCGATAACCCGAGGTGGGGATCACTGGCAATCAGTCCGTGTCCGGAGACCGATTTGGATTTTCCGACGACAATAGAATTCGACCCCGACTTCGTATAGCTAAAGAGGAGCTGCCCCAATGGATCCTCTGCTGCCGAAAAACTGGGAACGGATTGAGCGCCTACCGCTAATAATTTTTCCCAAGCAGCTTCAATACTTTTAGGGTCATCGGATTGCGCGACGGCTTGTAAGAATGAAAAATAAATCATCCAATTGACGTCGGTGGAAGCCAGTTTCCAAACGGTAATCAGCTCCAGGGCAGTCCAAGGCTCAATTTTTGATATGCCGAGGGCTTTTAAGTCGACCGGAATTAAGTCCGGATTTCTTTTAATATAGAGATTGATTCCCTCAAGAAAACGTTCCGTCCATTGTCGCGTTTCTGGCGGCATCGCCGCGAAGGTTTCGGCAGCGGCCTTTCCAAAATTAAGGATTCGAATCGAGTGATCGAAGTTAATTGTGAAAGGACCCGCCATTTCCGAAATTCGTCCCTGGGAAATCCGTCTCATCCATTCTAATTGGCCTAGCCGAAGGTGGGCATGGATCAATCCCAGCGCAAACGGGACGTCCGAGTCTTTCTCTGCTTCAACGAAGGGAATCATATGGTCTTCCCAGCGAATCGTCAGCGTTCCTGTCGTAGGCAAATTTCTCGTCGGAAAAAAAGCCAATCGGTCTTCGTGTGTGAATACTGGTCTTGTAGTGATCATGGAGCAAGCCGAAAGAATCATCATGAACAATATAGAAGCAATTGGGTTTAGGTGCATGAAAGAAATATATTAATTTGGTCAGACTGCATAAGTGGTGGAGACACACGGGTTCGAACCGAGGACCTTCAACATGCCATGCTGACGCTCTACCAACTGAGCTATGTCCCCACACCAATTCGTATTCCTGCGAGGATACACAAGGCGTGTATCAAAAGCAAGGTGATGACGGGTATTCATTAAATAGTCAACTAATTGAGGTGCTGCCGATTGTTGTGATTCGCAACACCACACTGTCTGCAAAAGGCCACACTTTTCGAACTGTTAGCGCATCGTTAGCCTCTTGAACCCCCTTTGGCGGTGGCATAAGTCTTGCGATACCCCTTGTAGAAATACAATTGGCAGTTGCACACCGTAATTCATCAGAATATTGTTAAACCAAATCAATATTCGTTTAAAGAAAGGGTTTCATCATGAAGATCAACATGAGGTCTTTGGGTTTAGGGGTAGTCTTCGCATTAAGTGCTTGTGCATCGGGCGCACATCGCTCCGATGTCAGTAGTTCCGGCGGGGGGAGTGGCCAGCCAGATTGGATTACCCACCCGCAAGCCAATTACCCTGAAAATCAATATCTCGTCGCCGTGGGAATGGGGAAAGATCGGAATGAAGCCATTCAAGACGCCAAGAAAAACCTTGCTGAAAGTTTTTTGGTTCGTGTATCCAGCGAATCGGTCACGCATAAAAATGCAACTCTAGCCGAAGATTCCACGGGATCGGTGAGTGGAAAAAGTGATCAAGATAGCCACAAAAATCTAACGCTTTCAACCGACACCACCTTGCGTGGTGCCGACGTCAAAGAAGTTTACGAAGGTAAAGATACTTACGCCTTAGTGGCACTCGACAAATTAAAGGCGCGCTCGGGCCTTTTAATGGAAGCTCAAAAATCGCAGGCAAAGTTGGATACCTTGTACGACTTACTCAAATCAAATTACAGTACGGATCAATGGAACGTGGCGCAAGACGAAATGAAGCATTACGAACAGCTTTATTCGGAAGCGGCAGCGCTTGGAATGAGTGCGCTGGTGAATTTGTCAGATTACGAACGAAAATTTGGCCAGTTGGACCAAGTCATTCGGGGTAAAATTAAAAAAATTAACTTCACGGTAAAAATCAACGAAGGCGAAGAGTTTTTTCGAAACGATCTTGAAGCCTGTATCGGCAATCGGGGCGGCACAGTTTATTCCGTCGAAAAACCGCCTGCAAACGCAAACGCGATTGCGATTAACCTGGTCGAACGTCCCCAACATTATGAAGTAGAAGGATGGACAAAAATGCGGTTCGATCTTACTGCGAGCATTACGCAAACAGACGGAAAACTGTTCAGAATTGAAACATCGAAAACAGAAATTGGACGGAGTCGTGACGCAGTTCTAGAGTCGGCAGCGGACGAGCTTTCTAAAGATTTTTGCGACAAGTTGTTCGGTCGCATGGGTGACATGACGGATAATCAATAACAAGAAGAATGAAAGGGAAAATAGATGAAAAATAAAAACAGAATCGAAAGTCAGTTGGTTAAAACGGGTTTTGCACTTGGCTTGGGCGTGATGTTCGCCGCTTGTAGTGGTGCTCCAGTCGAAAAAGTAGAAGTAGAAAAACCCCAATTTAAAGTGATCGATGCGGCTCCAGGTGGACGCGAAGCGTGGTTGGATAATCCCAATCTTTACGCAAAAAAAGAAGGCCTTGATACGGACAAATATATGTATTTTACTGGGGATGCAAAAAGCGCAGACAAGCGTGGCGCTTGTGAAGACGCTTCTGCAAACATTACCGACGATGTAGCAAGACAAGTATCTGTCTTTGTGAATTCATCTATCGCGCGCGCAAGCACGGGGTCGACATCAGAAGATACCACTGGAATTTCAGCCGCCTCTGCTAGTTCAACGGAAACTTCACGGCTTTCGTCGCAGCTTTCAAAAGTGCAGTTTGCGGGAATCGAAAAGTATAAACAATATTGGGAGCAGCGTGATTACTCTCAAGTAGGTGGTGGTAAATCCCTTTACTATTGTTGGGTTTTAGGAAAAGTCGATAAACAAACCATCAGTCAGGCCATTGAACGTGCTAAATCGTTTCGTTTTCAAGACGATCCAGCGTTAAAAGAGAAAGTTGAATCTAAATTAGTGAATTTACAAAAAGATTTTGAAAATTACATGCAATCTCACTAGACTGAAGGCAAGCAAATCTTAAAAAAGGAGACAAAATGAAAAAGCTTTTAGCATTAAGTGTTTTTGGAGCGGTTTTAATGTCCGGATGTTCGTCATTCAAAGCCGAGCGGGTAGATGATGCTCGCGCAGATACCGAAGCGATGGGCATTACGGATACTTGGGTGGGCGGAGATACGGTTCGAGTGATCGAAGGATCGATGAAGCAAATCTACGCGCACAAAGGATTTAACGAGTACTACAGCGGAATGAATGGAAAGCGCATTAAATTGTTTGTGGGCGAAATTAGAAATAATACGCCGGAAGCAAATTTGCCAATGGCAGACATTCAAGATGCCTTGCTTGAGAAAGTTTCCAATTCGGATCAGTTCAAATTAATCGATGCAGAGAAACGCCAAGCTCTTTTGAAAGAAATCACTTATCAAAACGACGGCATGGTTGACCCATTACAGGCCAAAAAAGTAGGAAAACAGTCGGGTGCAGACGCCATGATTTTTGGCGAAATCAATATGAAACAAGATACCCGTGGTGGCAAATCCATTAAGTATTATTCGGTGAATTTGCGTTTAACGGATATTCAATCCAGTGAAGAGATCTGCCGGACCCGAGAAGAGATCAAGAAGTACAGCAAGGGAAATGGTAGCTGGTAGTAAATGCGATTAAATGAATGGGCAAAAAATCCATACGACTGTAAGGAGAGTTCTCATTAAAACTTTAATGAATTTTGCGGCGTTCATCATTCTTGTAGGGACATTAGGGCTAATGGGCTGCGCATCGGACTCTGCGCAGCTCAAAGCTTCTCGGGATGCGTATTTACAAAACGATTTCGCGTCTGCAGACCGGGCATTATTTAGCCCAGAGGTTTTCAAAGAAGAAAAAAATAGGTTGATGCATTTTTGCGAAATCTCTTCCATTGCCTTCAGTAGCGGGCAGTATGAAAAAGCAATTTTTTTCCTAAACAAAGCGCGTGAGTTGTCGAACAGTAATCGAAGCCAAACGGGATTCACCTGGCTCTTAAGTGGGGATTATCGCGGAAATCCCATCGAATATTCGTACATCCACTTTTACTTAATTATGGCCTACGAATTGTTGGCCGATGCCGGGAAATCAGTGGCTTGGTCCACTTCGGAAATTAAAGATAAAAACGGGGTTCTTGTTCCAGGGCAAAGCATAGCAGAACATTCGTTTGATCCCCAACAAATTTCGGAGTTACGCCAAAAAGCGCATGCCGAACTTTTGGCGTGGGACGTCCATTTGCAGAATATTCGTAACCTTTTTTCCGAAAAAGACTATTACAAAGAAGATTTACTTGCGCGCACGGTGGCGAGTTATATTCAAGGCGCTTCGTCCGATCATAACGAAAAGCGCGCTGGGGAGATTTTGTCTCAAGATGCACTTAAAATCTTACAGAAAGAATTTGTCCGTTTTCCCTCGCACTCACACGAAGATAACAAAATACAAGATTTAGAGTCCAAACTCGCAGCCCATGCGCGCGGTTCTAGTGACGTTCAGCAGCCGTTTTTTCTTGTCGAAGCGGGGGTGATGGATGGTTACAAAAAGAAAAAGTTTCATTTGGGAATGAGCACTCTTTTTAAAAATATTTCGAATCCAGCGCTTAGGAACTCAATGGAGCGAGTGGGTTTGCAGGTCATTTTGGCTACGGCACCCGAATTTGGCTTAAT
>CAIMNF010000339.1 GCA_903842755.1 Oligoflexia bacterium | reverse complement strand
GGAGTCAAAGCAATGCCATATTTTTCAAACACGGAATCGGTAGGTTTTTGCGCGAAATTGGTCTTGGGAACAATCCAGGGCTCTAAGTCGGACTTCGGTTGTTCGAGCGTGATTAATTTGTTTTCAGAATTCGGGATCACGGAGCATCTCCGTTTACTTGGTCCTGCAAGCGCCCAAGCTTCGAATAAAAACACCAGTGAAGCCGTTCGGGGGTCCGGGGGCTTTCTTTTTCTTACCCTCAATAATTTTAAGAACCCTTCTGATCTAATTGATTGGAAGGGTTTTGCGTTTTATGCAGCTTTCAAAGCAACTACAAATTCAACGCCCGCCTCGTCAAGCTGAGTTTGAAGCGCAAGCTTCACGAAGAACTCAGTTGGCTGACCAAGTGCTTTAGCGATTTTAAGCGCACGTTCTATGGTTGCAGGCCTTCGACCTTTTTCGATATCACAAAGTTGAGCCCGAGATATTCCAAGTTTTTTAGCAAAAGTCACCTGTGAAATTCCTGCTGAAATCCTAAGCGCTTCAATCGCCATGCCAAAAGTCATTTCTCTTCCCATGAGGGAATTCATAAATTTATTAGTATCCGCGTTCGATTTTTTCATAGTCATGGCTTACTCCTTCCACAATCACTTGATTATCTTTGACTTGGTATTTAATACGGTAAATTACTCGGTACTTTCGATTCAAACTTGCACTCCGCATGTGTTTGAGTTTTCCCTTTTTAGGACGATCATTCCAAGTAGGATTGGACTGTACCGCCGAAAGCCCGAGTTCAATCACCTGAAGCCGCCATACGTTGAAGGTAACCACGATGTGATGTGGCGCCTTCTTTAAATCTTTCTCCGCTGACTTTTCAAGGATGACCGACCAAGACATGATTTATTGTACACTGAAAAAGGGTACAATGGCAATTACTACTTTTCCTTACTTTTACCCATGTTTTTCCTTACTTTTACCCATGTTTTTCCTTACATACCCCTCGCTTACGCCACCAATGGATCGGGCCGAGCTAAGCCCATCCGCCGCGGCGAAGTTTTGGGAATTTGAGGCACGGGAGTTCAATAGGACAAGGCACTTCTTTATTCTGATATCGCCTCATTGATGGTAAAAGCACCGTGCCCAGCATCGGTGGTGGGAAGTTCACCCGCGCCTGAATAAATCACTTTTTCTAGATTTTAATTTAAAATAACTTACTTCGGTTCCGGCGCCAGTGGCGGAAGGTCTGGATTTGCCGAAGCCGGGGTTCGCTGTTCTGCCCCTGCTTGCTCTTCTGGTTTTTTTGCGACTTCGGTCTTAGGAGTGTCTGGAGTTGCTTCGGGAGTCAAAGCAATGCCATATTTTTCAAACACGGAATCGGTAGGTTTTTGCGCGAAATTGGTTTTGGGAACAATCCAGGGCTCTAAGTCGGACTTCGGTTGTTCAAGCGTAACTAACTTGTTTTCAGAATTCGGGACTACGGTTTTGAAAAAAACCCATTCGCTCATTTTTGCGTAGTACTGGGTGGCCCATTTTAAATACCGGGAATCCTGGTAAACGGCCAGAAAGGCATTCGCAATCGGCGAAAGAAACGAATACGCCGCGATGACACTTTTCTGTTTTACGGACCACGGAGCATCTCCGTTTACTTGGTCCTGCAAGCGCCCAAGCTTTGAATAAAAACACCAGTGAAGCCGTTCCGGGGTCCGGGTGACTAATTCTTCGGCGCCCTTTTTAAGCTCGTCTTTGCTCGCGTTAAGGTTTAGTAGCTTTGTGTATTCCTCATCGCAGGTATCGGCAAATTCGCCCAAAACGCTTTTAGGTGCAAGTGGGTCCAATAAAAATGATTTTAAGTCTGCGCTATCGTAGCCTGCAGGATGGGGGACTTTGACGTACTCCGGAACTTCGGGCAGGGGAATCGCCTCTTTGACGGTCACGGTGGTACAGCCCGTGCTCAACGCACTGACGCTCATCCAGGTGACCATAACTGTCGAAGAAAAAAACCGTTTCATACCAACTTCCGTATCGGCAAGTTGCAGTAAAACGTTAATTTTTTGTCGGTGTTTTCCGTCTGGCGCAAAAATGCATTTTTAGATCAAGGATTTACTTAGCCTGTCCGAAGAAGAAGGGTGTGAAGAACTCTGGAATCGTAAGCGACCGAATTCGCTTTTTAAAAATCATCGTATTCTTGGGCCTTTTTTTAGGTCTTGAGTCGGCCATTGCTCAAACCGAGCCATCGCCTCCGCCGGTGGTTACCCAAGCGCAGCCTGTTGTACAAAGTAGCGGGCCCACAAGCGCAAAAGGGGTAAGAAACTTTTACCAAGTGCTAGACGAAATTTTATCTGATTTTGAATACGACCTAAAATCAGGCCAGGTTTTAGGCTTAAAAGACCTATCCATTCGCAACATTGCCACGAGCGAAAATGTTCCCCCTTCGTTTCAAGCACACCTAGAGCTGCTTATTTCTGAGCGGATTTTGAAAAACTCAAAAGTAAGAATCGTCCACTGCGTTTCGTGCCGATCCAAAAAAGCGACCATGAACGGGGACCATATGGTCGTGTCTTCGAGTGAGAAAAACTTGTCCGATACTCAACGCATGGCCAAACTCAATGGCATTCAAAACTTCATGGACGTAGCGTTTGCTTACCAACCCAGTGGAATGATCCTCTCACTGCAAATTACAGATGCCGACACGGCCACACTCATTTGGTCGCGCAGTTATAATTCTGAATCTACTCGCGCAGCCGCGCAAAAAACGGGAGTGGACTATAAAGATCTCGATACCGCGGCCCAAACCATGGAATATCAGCCCACCATTCAATCCCGTCCCGTCCTTTATTTTGTGATGGCGCCCGAGGCACCCAGTGGTTATGTCAGTGCCCTTGCGCTTGGGTACCGCATGATGGAGCGTTATGATAATCGCAAAAAAGAAGTGGGCTTTGAGATGAACTATTATATGCCCGTCTCGACCATCAATCATGTTGGAGCCAATGACAAGGGGAATATCTATAGCGGGGTTAACCTCACTCTCCTTTTTGCCCATACATGGAACCTCTTTGGTGAAATTGAAAATTACAATCAGCCCCGAGGCGGAATTTCTGCAGGCATTGGGGGCACCTATGCGTCCGGATTTTTAGGAGCGCTGATTCGCGGTAGCTATGAGTGGCGCTTTGCAAAGCATTGGGTTATGCCAGCATTTTTAGGCTATCGACCAAAGGGTTCAGTCATCATTAGCGGAACTCAAGAGTCCGTGACCGGAATGGAAGGGGGGCTTGGTGTTGGCTATTTGTTCTAAAACTCTCGTCCTTTTCGCCGTGATTGCGGTCGGCATAAGCGGCTGCTCAAGCACGCGGGGATTTTTTGGTGCAGAGGCGGGGGACGCAAGCCTTCAACCCATTGAAAGCCCATTTGGAAGCTACGGTTCTGCTCAAGGTAGGACTGACAATATGACGTGGCGAACGAAAAACGGAGATCAATCGGTGGAAATCGAAATCCCCAATCAGTCGTCGACGGACTTTGATTTTCCACTGAACTCACCCACCGCGAACACAAAAGACGCGCCCGAATCTGGGCTCGATTATCACTATCAAAATCAAAAAGCCACGCTTGCAGATCGCGAAATTGCCTCCACTTTTTCTGGAACTCCGAATCCCCAAGATGAAGCGAACCGCACGGAAATTGAGCGCTCTTTAGGCTTAAAACGCAGCGACGAACTTCCGAATATGGACGAAAGTTACTTGGCTAAAATCGATGTCGTTAAACAACTGTTTGCGGCAGGTCGAAATGAGGCAGCCCTCATAGAGCTTGATCACTTGGTGAAAATTTATCCGACCAATGCCCGAGTTTACGAAATGCGGGGAACGGTCCTTGATCGGTTAGGGTATACGGAGCTTGCCATCCGCTCGTGGAAACAGGCTTTAGAATTTGAGCCAAACAAACTTACGCTTAAGCGAATGATCGAGCGCAAATCCCAACAGCAGCAGCGCGGCGTTGCATCGGAGTCTAAATGATGAACCGAGAAAAACTCCATTTGTCTATTTCTGCCTTACTTTTCTTTGTGGTTAGTGCCAACGGAGCTTCAATTTCAAGCTCAGAGGTCAGAAAAAAAGGCGAACTCGACGTCCGCAATATTGTGGAGCCCCTATTAAACCAATTTTGTCATGACCAATGTAAGGTCATCAACGTTGATGGTGATGTCGATATTGCGGCAGAAGAAGATTCTCTCATCGGTTTTGAATCGACCGGCGGCAAAGCAACGCTTGCGCCCGCAGGCGCAAAAGTAAAACTCCTAATGGATAGTAACCTAGGAAAACAAACCGAATACAAAATTACCGAAATTCTAAAAACGCACCTGGAGGCCTTAAAATTTCCGGTGACTCTTGAAACTGCCGCGAAGGCATTCCCCCTTCCGCCCGCCGCGAATTATAAAGTTGCTGAATTGAAAGACCGCATCCAGCGTGAAGTGAAAGGAAATATTCAATCCCTCCTCAATCAATTCTGTGGAAACCACTGTATTTTAGGAGATTTTGAAGTGCAAACCGAGCAAGTAAATCTGGAGGACGTAGAAGGCAGTAGCGGGCAAGACGTTTATCAAGATGGCCCGGCAGCCGTACGTGTTCGCGGTGTTAAGGCTCAGGTGACGGTGGATCAGACGCTTTCAGCAGAAGAGGCAAACACGGTTACGGAAATGATTAAACTGAAGCTAAGTCAATTCAAAAATGTAAGCGTCGTCAGTCAAGCGTTGAAATTTCCAAAGCCTTCGGACGAGACCGTCGGAACGGGGTCGGGCCGTGGTGGATTAGGTGCATGGGGGAGCGACGAAGAAAAAGATACCACCAAGAGTGAAACCAATGAATCAAAGTCCAATCACCTTTCGGACTCAAAAGAGACCACCAGTAAATCCGACGTCAGTCAAAAGAGCGAACAAAGTACGCATTCTCATACGGCAAATGACAAATATGAGCGCTATGAGAAAATTGAGCGGGTTGAAAATGGAGACGCGGTTCAACAAAAGTTAGACGCCTTTAAAATGTATGCGTTGATTTTTGGGGCCGTGATGCTGGCGTTATTGATTACTTTGGTAGCCATTAGCTTTAGGTCAGTCGTTGGCGAAGGCAAAGCAAAATTTGCGGATCAAGGGCCTCATCCTGCGGGGGGAAGCAAGGCGACCTCACATCCTTCGGGTGCGTCATCGGATGGAGGCAGTTTATCCACGGATGAAAAGGCGAATCTGATCGGAAAACGCTTTGAGGCGGATCGCTTGTTTCATGACTTAACTAATATTTTCTCCGAACAACCAAAAGTTGCAAAACATGTTTTTGCCCAAGTGATTACAGAAGAAGGGGTTGAATCGACCGCTCAGTACGTTGAAATTTTTGGGGAAACCATTATGTTCGACTTGCTCCGTGACCCAGGTCTTCAATCCGATCTTGCCGAGCTGATGGATTTTTATGCCCGGAATACGTTTGAAATTAACGATGAAGAACGGTTGGTTCTTTTGCGAAGGCTCCACCATCGAACCGTCTCCGCTAAAATGATGGTTCATGGAAGCCGGTCTGCAACCTTATTTGATTTCTTGGCCGAAATGGATGCGCCGCAGATTTTTGAAATGATTAAGAATGAATCCAATACCGTAAAAGCTATTGTCCTTACTCAATGCGATACCAAAAAGCGCCAAATGATTTTTGCCCAGCACGATGAGGGTAATCGCATTAAACTGATGACCGAGCTTTCGCGGATAGATCATTTGCCAAAAAATTACATTTTTAATGTAGCTACCGCCTTGAGAAGGAAGAAAACAGAAAATCCAAAACTGAACACCGAAGCCCTTCCCGGTACCGACGTGTTGGTTTCTTTCCTTGAACGATCGACGATGGATACCCAACGCCGTATTTTAACCCAATTAATGACCGCGTCTGCCGATATTTTGCAAGGTCTTAAAGGAAAACTAGTGAGTGTGGAAACCTTACGCTTTGTTAAGGATTCCCAACTGGTGGAAGTCGTCACGGGCGTAAAGCACGAAGAACTCATTCAATTCTTGCAAGGTTGCAGTCCTGAAGTCAGGGAAGCTGTGCTCTCGAAGGGTCCACAAGATTTAACCGCTGAAATTCGGGAACAAATGAGCTTTGCAGAGCCAGTCGGTCGGGAAACCTATTTTGCCGTGGAACGCAAAGTCCTGAACCGCATTAAGGTTTTGGCAAACCAAGGGTTGATCAATTTAACAGAAGTGAATGAGCGCTTGTTTGCTCAAGAGATCGGGTCGAATAGCGGCTATGGATCATTAGCAGATGACGACGAGTCAAGGAGGGCAAGTTAGTGAATGCCGAATCCTTAAAAAGTATACCGCTGATGCAGTGTTTTAATGAGCAGGAGCTCAGTGAATTGGCAAATTTGGGCGAAGTTAAGCAGTTGCCTGCCTTCACCAACATTGTCATCGAAGGCGAACTTTCGTGGGCCCTTTACTTAATCTTGGAGGGCGAAGTCGAAGTCACGCGCTCCAATCAACTGGATGGAGTTTCTTATCATGTGGCTACGCTTAAAGAGAATAATTTTTTTGGCGAGCTCTCGTTGATTGATCAGAATCCAAGGTCAGCCACGGTAAGGTCTAATCGGGATGTAAAATTATTTGTACTTGAAAAAACGGTATTCGATCACTATGTGAAAAAAAACGTAGATCGAAAAGTTCGATTTTTAGAGTCGACCCTTTTCTT
>CAIMNF010000338.1 GCA_903842755.1 Oligoflexia bacterium | reverse complement strand
GTTCCTGCAAGTATTTTTCAATCTTTGCCAAATGGTTTGGTATTGTTGGATGAGGGGGCTGCTTCGGAATTGTGATAAAAAAATTAATTTCTCCCAATACCTGTGTTCTTACAAATACCCAAAGCCAGTTGAAGCGTCCCCACTCAAAGTCTGTGTCTTCACAGACTTTAAACTATGCTGCCCTCTCCCAAAGTCTGTGTCCCCGCGCCAGTTCAAGCGTCTACGCTTGAACTTAACGGTGTAATAGACATTTTGGGGGATTTTAGGGGTTTAAAAAGTTCAAGTGGACATTTTGAGTGTTTTTTATTTTCGAATGAAAAAGACTTATCAAAATGACATAAATACCTTTGCATCATTAAGCTAAGCGGATATAGGCACTGCTGGGGAGCAACCTATTAGGAATATGCTTGATGTTCGATGAAAAGTTGAATCAAAGGGGGGCTTTATTGTACCCCTTTGATATTTTCAGAGAACATGATGCCTTAAAAAACCCATCTATGAATTTCTTTTTACGGAGGATACTTAACCCATTATGGTTTCGTAATTTGTTTTTAAGGTCTGAGAAAGAGCCATCCAAGGCATTAGTAGTATTTGGAATCATCAACTCTTTATAATCCTCAAAAGTAAATAACCAAGGTAAATTTCGCTTTAAACTAAGCCATGCGCTTCTCAATCGTTTATGGGTATATTGGCTTTTACCTGTTAATGCCACTACCGTTCTTTCTTTTAAAAAATCATCCCATTTGCAATGCCATTTCTCTAGACTATTGCTAAAATCTGCTTTATTTAGTTTAGTGAGTTGTAGCGATAATGCCCTCAATTCGATTCCTGCAAGTGTTTTTGGCTTCTTTGTCAAATATTTTGAAACGATTTTGACTTGATGGAATTGGCACATTTGAATTGGAATGTCGGCGAATAACGCGAGCAAGCCCTTACGTCCATCGCAAATAATTGCCTGAATACTGATGCCTCTTCTTGATATTTCTTCAATCCCAGAAAGGTATCCTTTGTTTGTTTCACTTTTAACATAATTCCAGTATAAATACTGACCCGTTAAACTATTCTTAAACGCCATCACGCCGAACGTTCTTCCAAAATAAGTGGTATCCATTAACACATTTGCTACACTTGTAAACTCGTATGGGCGTTCAATCTTGAGTCCGTCTATCTTGCGTTGGATGGTCTTTGTTGAACAATGATACTTGCTCGCAAGCTGAGCATACGTTTGCTTTCCCTGGCTATATTCGTCCCATATTTTGACAGCATTTAGACGTTCCCCGCCTCTAAATCGTTTCTTGCAGTCGAAACATTTATACTGCTGTTTATTTCCTGAAAAACCGTTTTTATGTGTCCGTTTTGAGCCGCAAAAAATGCAATTTTTTTATTCATAACCTTTCAAGTACTTCAAAGCTATGAATATCAAATACTTATAGAGCTTTTATCCCCCAAAATGTCTATTAACCCCAATTATCCCACATTCAATTTTATCACTTCTAAAGAAGCATAAGCAGGATATATCCAAAGCTTATAATTATTCTTTAATTTGGAGGTTAAAATAAACATTAAAACGAAATATCCTATTCTTTTTGTGTAAATAGCAAATTTACTTACCATTTTTGGCAATTGACTTTGCTGTTGCGAGTATTTTGACCTCTTTAGGAATGGTTATGGTCTCGCCCATGATGTTCTCTTTGCCACTGAAGTTGGTTATCTTTGCTTTAGCGGATGGTTGGTCTTTACTCGCTGCTTCACTCGTCCAGAGTTATTACTAAAAG
>CAIMNF010000337.1 GCA_903842755.1 Oligoflexia bacterium | reverse complement strand
TTGGCGCATTTGGACGCTTTATTCGTGAATTAAACCCCATTCGCCTGGACTCGAAATCGCCGCTTCATCACTTAGCTGAACAGTTAAGGTTGTCACGGCTTGGTGGAAAAGGAAAACAGGTTATTTTGTGGGTAATTCTGGAGCCCGAAGATCATTTGGAGTATTGGTTGCTGGATGATACCGTCATTTCAATTTTTCTGAGTCAAGGGACATTGGTGGATTTAGATGAGCAAAGATTCACCCTTCTTTATCAACAAGCGATGACTATTTTGACCGACCCAAAAAAGAGAAACTTAACGCGATTAAAGCAGAGCAAATGGGTATTTGAGCAAGTTTGTAAGCGTTTGAAGGGTAACGCGAGTCGATTTCGCTATTGGTTTGTATCCTTTTGGCTCAGGCCATTTGAAAAAGCTTTTAATTACGCAACGGATTTATTATAAACAAGGTTATGAGTCTTCCGAAACTAGATTTGACGACTTTTTTTCTTTCTGTTTCTACTGCCGCTATGCAATCCATGAATCAAAAACCTGCGGATTTGATGATGGCAAAACAAAATATTGATTTGTTGGAGCTTCTCCAGGAAAAAACGCGTGGAAACCTTACGGCGGAAGAAACTCAACTCGTTGAACATCTTTTGTTTCAACTGCGCATGACTTATGTCGATCACGAAAAAAACAAATCATCTTGAATTTTGATTTTTGACCCATTAAAATGGCTCCATGAAAAACGTAAAATATTTGCTGGTTATTCCGGGCCTTATTGGTCTGGGCTTTTTGTTGGCGCGAAGTCAACCGGGCGTTCAGGTTCCTACGCAGATGGCTTACGCTCAATCCTTAGACCGTGGCTTTGCTGATCTGGTAAAAAAAGTTGGAGCCGGTGTGGTCAATATTTCCACTTATGTTCGGCCTCCGACCTATTCACGCGGACAAGGAAATTTGGGCAACGAAGAAATGTTTCGTCGGTTTTTTGAGGAATTCTTTGGGGGCCAAATGCCCCGTGGTCAACGACCTCCACAGGGGGACTCGGATGAGGATGGCGATGCTCAAACTCCTCAAGGGCCCCGGGCAGGAAAACCACAGCCCTATGCACTTGGTACAGGCTTTATTATAGATGACAGCGGATTGATTTTGACTAATCACCATGTCATTGGCGGCGCAGAGGAAGTAAAAATCCAGCTCAAGGGGAATGACGAACTTTACCCTGCAGAGATTGTGGGCCGCGACCCCGACTTAGACGTAGCCCTGCTTAAAGTGAAGATCGGCACAAAGCTTACGGCACTTCCCTTAGGAGATTCGGAGAAGATCGACGTTGGTGAATACGTCCTTGCAATCGGGAATCCGCTGGGCTACGGGCACACGGTTACGCACGGAATTCTTTCTGCCAAGGAGCGGATTTCTCCGGAATTAAAAATCGGAAAGTATTTGCAGACCGACGCTTCGATTAATCCAGGAAACAGTGGTGGTCCAATGATCAATATGCGCGGAGAAGTCATTGGGATTAATAACGCCATCGATGCACGTGGGCAAGGAATCGGATTTGCGATTCCCATAAATTTGGTGAAAAATGTTCTACCGCAATTAAAGACTAAAGGTTCGGTTTCGCGAGGATATTTGGGAGTGAGTGTAGGGGCGTTAAGTCCCGAAATGGCGGAACAGTTGCATCTCCCTGCCGCAACAAAAGGGGTGATGATTGTAGAAGCAGTTAAGGGTCAGCCCGCAGACAAAGCTGGGCTTCGCCCTTACGACGTCATCACCGAAGTGAACGGCGAGAAAGTTGAAAATCCGCAGGATTTAACGGCAAAAATCACAGTCGTCCCCGTGGGTGACGAAGCAAAAATTACTTTTTTGCGCGAAGGGAAATCAAAATCAACGAGTGCGAGGGTAGCAGAACGACCTACCTCACTCGCTTCAAGTGGCCGAGGAGTGCCGGGAGCGCATCCGAGTGCACCAGGCAAATCCAATTCAAAAAGAGAAGCCATGGAAG
>CAIMNF010000336.1 GCA_903842755.1 Oligoflexia bacterium | reverse complement strand
GTGTTGCCAGTGGTGTTGCCAGTGGTGTTGGTCGGTAACCAGTTCCCATTATAATAGTAGCCATTGTCCCCAATGCCATAGCTAATCCCAGTTCCACAATAATCATTACCGGAATAGCACCACTCTGCATTTACATAATACCCCCAAAGCCCGTTGTGAATGATAATTAGTGGCGTATTAGAGTGATGTTTTGCACATCCGGACGCTGCCGCAGCAATGATACCGGTCGCGATGACCAGCGGCTTTATGTTTAATTTTGAATTCGTACTTTTTTTCATACTTCTCGCTTTCTTATTGTTTTAAATGTTTTGAAAATTCAACATGGACGGTGGTCTATCATAAACGACCTTTATTTAGCAATTCAATTGATACCGTTTAATAAAAACTAAATGAGTAGAGTTTAATACGCTGGCGGACTTTCTTCATTTCGAGTAGAGAAGTTTTAGTCGAATTTAAACCGAACTCGATGGAGGAACTCAAATGAGCGGAAACAAGATGAGCAGCACTAAAATAAGCAGCACTAAAATAAGCAGTAAGTTGATTTTAAAGTGGATGAACCTCAAGAATAAAAGAATGGTCGGACTGAGTTGGATTGCTTTAATGATATGCCTAATGCCGAGTGCCAATGCAGGTGAAATTCAGCTGAATGTGATTTACACCAATAACTGCGAGTTTGCCAAAAATGAGATCGCACTTCTTGGGAGCCCAGATTTAAAAGTGAATACCATTTGCTCCGCTAAAGTTCCTCAAGGCTTCGGCATTCCCGGAGAACAACTGTATGATTATCGAATGGATACAACGGTGGTCACTCCAAATGATGTGGTCGTCGGACAAATTTTCCAACTGAGTGAAATTCATACAGATAACTGTGAATTAGCGAAGAAAGAAGTGAGCCTTTTAAATTCGTCTACCGTAAAAGTAGATCCCGTTTGTAGCGACTACATTGATCCCCCATTTACGAGTGTAAACGGTAAAAAGTATCATTATCGACTGATGACGACGCTCACGGTCTTAAGTCTTTAAATTAAGGCTGCAATAATGTGCGATTGATTTGGCCAAAATCTCGGGCAACCGTTTGTTCCGAGCCTTGGTAAACGACCTGGAGTGAAAAGGCACTTGGAAGCTTTTCGACCGTAGATCGGGGTAAGGTAAAGATCATATAGTGAAGGTCTCCCCTGTGCCTTCCGTTGCGTGAAGCAAAGCCTCCTCCTTTTGCAATGACTTGTCCGTCTGCAAGCAATAAGGGAAGTGCATTGCGGACTTCAAAGCGAATGGACGATTTTAAAATCAGTTCGACAGTTTCTACTTGATCCGCATCAAAATTTACTTCGTCGATGTTGTTTTGAGGTGTTGAACTTGGTTTCGGCGCAGATACTGAAAAATCAGACCATACGTCATGGTTGCCCGGAAGGGGAGCGGGCGGAATATATCCGGTCATTTGAGAGATTGTGTTAAAACGAGAAAACCCAAAATTAGAGAGATAAATATCACCGGAAGGAGAAAGACTGAACGTAAATCGAACTCCTCTAATTCGTGTTTTGGGTTGGCTTTTTGGATCAGGCAGTAATAGGTCCTGAGTTGGAATTCTTACGGACTGAAGCGTAGAGTGGAGAATTTCTTTAGGGCCAGGTTTAGAAGGGTAGTTTCCCGATCCAAATGGTCCCACTACCGATGCATAGCGTGACAACTTAACGGATGGACCTAAAGTATTATCCGAATATACAAATTGAATTTCAAAATCAGTCAGTGTGGTGGTGTTCAGTGTGCTCAGCGCCCTTGAAATTCTAAAATCAAAAGTCGATGTCGTGTTCAGGTCATCATATCCTTCGCCGGACGGTGACCAATCATCCTCAAAATAAGCAACCGGCGCATTCCAAGAAACTTCTCCCACGAACAGGCTTGGATCGTGCTCTGGAGCATGTTTTTGAATCAAATTTACTTGAAATATATTAAATGGCTGGCCTAATGAGCCCACTCCGGTTGGACCAG
>CAIMNF010000335.1 GCA_903842755.1 Oligoflexia bacterium | reverse complement strand
GTTCTCTTAGTGGTCTTTGGTTTGAGACATTCGCGTCTTGCTGGAAAGTTCTTGAGGATTTGCACACGGAAGTGGCTTTGGAGGGGGCCACGGAAACTCAGGAGCACCTGACCTTTATTATGAAGGACTCGAAGGGGTGGCAGCGGGGACATTTTAGCCTGATCAAGCCGTTATTTAGCGACCGTCAAATTACCCTTGTTAGCTTAGGGCATGAGGAAAGCTTGAACGCATTGTTGTTTTATATTGAGGTGTTGGACGAGGTGACTGTCGAATTTCCGCAGATCAAAAGTATTACCTTTAATCGCTTGGGCACCGCAGAAGAGCAAGTTCAGTCGATGAGTCAAAATAGCACTTTGAGTTCGGTAGATCAGATTAAGTTGAGTCCGATCTATCATGCAATGGGTGTCCATGGCTTTTCGCTCGATGAAAAAAGCATAGCCAGAATTAGCCCCTCGAATTCTCGCAGCGAACACCTTACCTTCCGTTTCGTTAGACCCTAGCGGCATTCAAATTCAATTTGCGTAAAGCATTGCTATTCAACTGGGCGTTCAATAAACTGAACTTATGAGCACCCAGCCCGCACTTTTTGATCATCACGAAAAAACGATTAAAAACAGCATACTTTTTAGCGGAATTAGCTTGCCGGCGCTGCAAGCTTTGGTGAGGGAAGCCGATTTAAAGACATTTTCGGCGCACCAGCAAATTGTCCAAGAGCTCACCCGCGTAGAGGGTTTGCACGTCATTTTAGAAGGCACAGCGACAGTAAAAAAGGGCCCTGCGACCCTCACCACTTTAGGTAAGGGATCTTTTTTTGGCGAGATTTCACTTTTTGGCGCCTCTTTCGGCGCGACCGCAACCATTGTCGCCCATGAAAATATTTCTGTGTTATTGATTACTCCTAAATGCCTCAAAGAGTGGGGGAAAAAATTTCTCGCAGAAGAAAACGCGTTCTTAAGAAACATGTGCATTGAATTGGCGCGAAGGCTTTATGCGACTTCACAGCGGGCAGTATCGAAGTAGTAATAGCGTTTTTAGTACTGAAATTGACCAAAGTGTGATTAAAAAAGACGACTAACTAATAGTTCTCCGCTTAAAATTGGTTTTCTACCTTTTCAAACTGGAGCTGATGATGCGACTCGAACGCACGACCTACGCTTTACGAAAGCGTTGCTCTACCAACTGAGCTACATCAGCTTATTACCCCATTAAACGTTAGCTAACTAAGGCAATGATGTAAATAATGTTAATGATTTGCGTGGAACTCGGGTGACTTTAATTCGTACGCAATTACTTTTTTATGCTTTTTTCAGCAAAATGCAAGTTCCTGCTTGACCAAAATGGGTAGTTTCTAATATCAGTACCTATTCAGACTCTAAAAATTTTAGGAAAGGAATTTGTAGGAATGCCTACCATTAACCAGTTAGTACGCGACGGGCGGAAAAAACAAATTTGGAAGACCGGTTCGCCGGCTCTTGAATCTTGCCCACAAAAACGCGGCGTTTGTACGCGCGTTTACACCACCACACCCAAAAAACCCAATTCAGCACTTCGTAAAGTTTGCCGGGTCCGGTTGACCAATGGATTTGAAGTGAGTTCATATATCCCTGGGGTTGGACACAATTTACAAGAACACAGTATCGTTTTGAT
>CAIMNF010000334.1 GCA_903842755.1 Oligoflexia bacterium | reverse complement strand
GTGGATACAATCCAAACATTACCACACAAGACGATTACACGGACTCGCTCAGCACCGAATACCTTGCCTGCCAAGGCGGAAGCTCCAGCCAAGTTAAAGTTTTTCCCGCGGATGGCCAATCCCGCACGATTTGCGTTTTTCCTGCGACCAACACACCCGATTATAACGGCTCAAATTACAATGGCTATGCCACTACGGGGATCAACCAAACCGACCCCTACCAATATCAATGCCAAACCACAAGCTCATCCGGTATAACCTTAAACTTTCCTAAGCTGAATGTTACGGCAATTTATATTGTAGCCCCATCGCAAGCTCGGGATTTTTCCGTATGCTTAAGTACCGGCGACACTGAAGCTTGTGCTCAAGCCTATGGGATCACCTATAGCTATGGGACTTTATAAGAGCGAAGGTTCATCTCAAAAATACGGCCAAAAGGGCTAATGAACGGTACGACGAACAACTTCGGGAATTTCGCGCTCGCCTGAGTCGCTCTTTTCTTGCAGCACTTCTTTTTTACCTTGTCTGCACATTTGCACGATCGCACTGTCATTCGTCGGAAACGCGTCTACAATTTCGATTTGAGATTGATCGACCGTGTCTTTTGCAATGACCACATACCAGAAATCAGAGTCGTGCTCATATTGCTTAATAAAATAATATACCTTTTTAGCGCCGCGCTGTTGATCACTCCAGAGCTCATTTGGATCTTGCAGGGTTTCCTCTAAGCAGTTTTGATAAAAGCCGAAATCTTCGATTGCAATGTCATCCGGGTTGCGATTTTTTAGAATGGAAACCCGCAGTGAATCTGCTTCCGTCCAAGAGTCGGCGAGACGGTCAGAATCGGCGCTTTCGGTAGGCTCAGTCGCTTGAACCGCCGCTTCTTCATTTGGTTTTTTTATTCCTTTTAATTTATCGCCCTTTCTAAAGTGATCCACCAAGTGCGCATCACTAGTCACGAAGGCTAAATAAAGGAAACTGGGCTCACCCCGCAACATCAGGCAGATCGACACGGCCCATATATTTTTTTTCTCGGGCCGATATTGAGCAATTAAAGTGTGGCGCAAATCCCCTTTGAGTGTTTTTTCACACCAAACCTCATCGGGCTGTTCTAAAGCCATCCATCGAAAATGCGCATACCGCTCGCGCTCTTCCGAACTCAAATCATTGGCGGACACGTGCCGGCCATACTCGCGTTCCAGTTTTTCTATTTCAGGGGTAAAATTCGCCACAATACATGCCTCTGAGCAAAAATAACGGCCAACCTCTTCCTCAACAAAAAGCGCTTGGTCCTTGGCGGAAATCACTTTATCGCATTCCGAACAGTGAAGTTCCGGCGCTGTTTGAGTTTTTTGGGGATCCGTTTTTGCTGGTTTTTTCGGCTTTTTATTCATCGACAAGGATCCTCCATGATCCAACTGGTAAGGCTAATGTACTCGTCTGTTTCGCGTTCGTCTTGCATTCGTCTTGCTTTACTCGCGAGTACTGGGCCAATCCGTTGGCCTTAAAATGATTGTCTGATTATTCTAAAACCCCGTCAATCGACAACGCTTTGTCGCTTGCGTAAACCTAAAAAGTTCAATTAAAATAAGGATAAGCCCGCAACCAGGATGGTAAACGGGATGCACCATTTGTTGAAACTCACCCATGGAGGGGTCTGATCGATGATTACGGTATCTAAAGAACAGCTTGAAACCGTCGAGTACCTTTTAAAACAATCGGCACAAGGAAATCATATTTTGTTTGATGCGAAGGTTGTTCGAAAAGTCTTTACTCTCCCTACAAAGCCAATGACCGAAGAAGAAGCTTACGAAGTCGAGCACCACATTGAAAAAGTGATCGCACTCGGAAATTTACCGCAGCAAAAAGCGTACATTGATTTACTTCCAGAAGAAATTTTACACCGTGTGATCAAAACTTATTTCAATATCGTTGAAAACAATCTTTTTGAAGCCTCGGAGACGCGCCATTAAACTTTACTATGAGTAGAATTAATTCGACCGAAAACTACGCCAGTGACCTCGCCGAACAATACCGCTTGAATCAAGCGGAAAAGGAAGAATTACAGGCCTCGCATGAGCGAGAAATCGAGAACTTAAAGAAATCCTACGCTACGGAAAAGGCAGCACTTACGGATCGCTTTGAGTCTTCGCTCCAAGGCGATACGTTAAAGCACTACGACAACTTACGAACGACCAAGCAGCAGATGAAGCGAGCCGAAGACGACCTCGAAAAAAAACGCAACGAACTTTTAAGCTCTACTCAAGACGATAATAATAAAACGTTATTGACCACTGTTGATCAGGGAAAAAAAGCCGTTGAAAACGAAAAGAAGCGGTATGCCGCTGCACTAGCGTACGAACAACAGCAGGCGCAAGAGGCCGAACTGTTGACGCGAAGTTCGCACAAAAGAAATGCAGAGTTAATTATCCAGGACAGCGATAAAAAAATCGCCGATCTGTACTCTCAAAAGCAAGACGAAGTGGAGCGATCACAAGCGCGCAACAAAGAAGCGATCGAACAAATTAAATCCCACTTTGACGAACAAATTAGTGCGAACGACGGATACTTTAAAAACAACTTGCAAGAGCTGCAAGCCAAGACTCAAGCCGAACTCGATCAGCGCCGGCTCAACAATTCACAGCTATTAAGTCAATACTCTACTCGTCAAGCCGATCCGTTTTATCAAATGGTTCGCGCCGATTCAGAGCTGACGGATCAAGGCGATTCCTACGTGCTCCGGGTGCGCGTGCCCTCCTATGAGCGCGAAAATGTTCGCGCAGCAATCTCGGGCCAAGAAATCCAACTGAGCGGTACCAGAACGAATACCGAGCAAGCCGAAATTGCCCCCGGTAATTGGATTTCCACAAGTTCGAGCCAAAACTTTACCGAACGCTATACTCTCCCGGCGCCCGTCGATGGGAAAACGCTGACCATGAAGGAAGACGGCGATTGGCTGGAGTACACGGTTTTAAAATACGGGCCCTCGCACCACGTAAACACCCTTGCATTGGAAAAAGAGCGTGATCGGCAAGCCGATGCCATTCATACTGTGGATTTTCCAAGCACTCTAATTCAGCCCACGGCACTGCCACGACGTGGCCGCGTTTAAGAGTATATTAAATTTATTCAATTGATTAAGATTGAATCTTACCTTCGTACACTTTATGTGATTGACAAAACCGATCAAACACTATTGAATCGACCAAAGTAATTTTGGAGGTTATATGCAGCACCTATTTAGTCGACCGATGATCGTTCTTGTACTTTCAATTTTTAGCACACTGGCGTTTGCCGATCAAAAAATCTGCCAAGATGCATTGGATATTTACAAAGGATTTCGAATTCAAGAACTCAACGATCCTCAGCTTGCCACGTTTATGGAAAAGGAAAGCATTCCCGCTCCGAAAGGCACTTCGTTTTCCCCGAATGAGTATGTCATTCTGAAAAAAGATCCTTCTGGAACTTGGCAGCAAGACGTTTTAGGGCGCTATAACAGAAAATCAAATACCATTGATCGCCTCTACATTGATAAAAACAACATTAAATCTATGTTCAATGGCACCAAGCCTAGGAATATTGAACAACGCATGTATATGGACCTCCTGATGGATCCAGCCATTCACATTGTTACCGTTTTTGGAACGACAGGCTCGGGTAAGACCATGCTCGGTACAGCAGCAGGCTTATCTCTGACTCGAGGAGCAACAAAAACATTTCCAACGTTCTATGCCATTAAATCACTCCCCAAAGTTGGAAATACCGACCACCTGGGTTTTACCAAGGGTGGGGTATCCGAAAAACTGCATGACTATTTTCTTTCGTACGTAGACGCGCTTACCTCCATCGATTCTAAAATAAAGCCCACTCCGGGAATGTTTAGCACCGATTTTATGAAGCTTGCGTACAATATTGACTATGCCATTGTGGACCATTTTAGGGGACGCACCTTAAATGACGCCTACATTTTGGTGGATGAAGCACAGAACTTTCCGCGCGAGGAAATGAGAACGATTATTACCCGTCCCGGCGATCACACTAAGTTAGTGATTATGGGTGATCCAAAAAACCAAATTGACATTGGTGGAAACTATCAAACCAATTATTTTCGACGGATTGCCACCTCCAACTCTTACGTCGATGCAAACGATGTCGGACATATCTTTTTACCGAAATCGGAACGGGGTCGGATTGCCACGTTAGGGAGCAATGCGATTGATGAGCTTGAGGCAGAGGATATCGATCAACGAAACAGGCATTAACCGAATTCACCGTTGAAGCGCCTCAATCCGAACTTCCAGCGGCGGATGAGTGGCGAAAAGCTCGATAAAATTTCCGCGACCACGAGAAATTTGGAAAGCGCGCATGGCTTGGGGTGGTGCCTCAACTTCGGCTCCGAAGGGACTTTCCATTTCTCGCTTTAACGCCTGAAGCGCAGAGATCATGCTCGTGCGCCCCGCAAGCTTTGCTCCGCCTGCGTCTGCCCTAAATTCACGCATCCGTGAAAACCAAGCCACCACAATCATGCCTAAGAAAGAGAAGAAAATCTGGAGCACCATGACCAACATGGACTGCATAAAATATGAGGATCCCCGATTATCATCGCGATCACCGCGCAGAGCTTGCGATATCGCAAACGCCAACACTCGGGAAAGAAACATCACGAATGCATTGATCACCCCTTGAATCAAGGTCATGGTTACCATGTCCCCATTCGCCACGTGGGTGATTTCATGCCCAAGAACCCCCTCAAGCTCATTGCGATTCATTCGACCCAATAGACCAGTCGACACCGCAACCAACGCATTTGAGCGCGACGGACCGGTCGCAAACGCATTCAGCTCTGGACTATCGTAAATCCCGACTTCAGGCATCTTGGGAAGTCCAGCCGAGCGCGCGAGGTTATGCACGGTTTGAACGAGCATTTCTAGTTCAGGATCCCGCGTATTAGGGTCGATCACTTGTACACCCATCATCGTCTTGGCCATGAATTTAGAAAGGAGAAGCGAAATAAACGAACCGCCCATCCCCCAAACCAAACAAAACACCGCAAGTTGTTCGTAATCAATTCCATAACGGGTCATGTACCCGTGGACGCCCAGAAGCGATAACACCAAACTAATGGTCGTCACCACTAAAATATTAACTAAGATAAATAAGAAAAATCGCTTAAAGCCACCCATAAAGTTCTCCCTAGGGGTTAGTAAATTGATTGCGCTATACCCCTATAATGTGACGAATTTAACGATTGTCAAGTGCGGGAAGGTCCAGGCCACAGGGCTACCCAGAACCCGCCTAGCCCCGCTCCAGTTAATTTAACCGCTAAAGCACCTTGATTGAGCAACTCTTGCTTTTGAATTAAAAGTTCCGCAGGAACCAAACCCCAAGTTTCAAAACAATTTTGGGCCTGCTCCATTGCCTTACCCAACGCCACTTCCGCTTGGCGCTGTTGCGCCTCCGTTTTGGATTCACCAAAAGCCCGCAGGGCCTCACACGCTTGTTCCGTTGCACTTCCCATCAAGTCATCCACGCGCGCCGCTAAATGCGGATGCGCATTCATCCATTGCTGAACCCGCAGAATACATTCCCGTGTGGCTCCACGTGATCCGGAATCATAAAGTTCAAATTTTGGAAAGCGCTCTAACTTCTGTCTGACTAACGCCGATGAATCACTCCGCTTAGAATAAATTACCGGCTGTGAAAGGACCGCCACCGTCACATCTAAACCGCTACTCTTTCCATGAAAGACATCTTCCAAGTACGTGGCCAATTCAATCCAAATTTCCTCGTTTACCTGGGTAGGATCCGCTTTCCAAAGCGCAAGCCGCGCCAATGCAACACAAATGGCTGCAGAGGAACCCAATCCCGCCCCGATGGGAATCGAACTTTGAATATCAATGATTCCATTTTTCAAAAAGGGAACTTCGGTTATTCGCCCTTTTTCCCTCAACCATTTTTCGGCGCGATTGAACAATTCCAAAATTTGAGATTGAAACGGATTGTTGGTAATACTCAGTAGGCCCGATTGCTCCTGAAATTTTAACTTCAATGAAAAGTGCGGATACGGAAAGGCGAGCGCCCGTTTACCCCGAAGCACGCTGTGTTCGCCGCTGAGAATCCACTTTGCAGGGACTTCAATCTTGAATTCACTGGCGTTTCCGCGATTCATAAAAGTTTAGCCCCTGTCCCTTGTTGATCGATTAAAATGGGAATTTGCGGAAAGAACTTTTCAGCAAACGCTTTCCATTGGTCTCGCTCCTGCTCCGGAAAAAACACGTGCAGATTCGCCCCGGCATCTTGCGTGATGACTCCGTTTGCGGAAGGTCCTTTCCCTTTCAAAACCTGCTCTGCTATCCTTAAACTCTGTTCAGTCTGATAGCGAAAAGGGGGATTTGAGGTGTGAAAAAGTGCGTGCATGTCCTGGGACTCCTCCCACACCAGCCGACGAACATCAGAAATTTTTGCTTGTGATT
>CAIMNF010000333.1 GCA_903842755.1 Oligoflexia bacterium | reverse complement strand
GAAGCCGCACCAAGGACTAACCGGTCTTGACTTCCGCCGCGATGCGGACACTCCTTCCTGCCGCATCCCAAAAGCCCGGTCAAGTTATTCCCGCCTTCCCAACGGCAAGCCGGCTAAAATGCTAATGGGTGACCCCTTTATGGTAAATCGCTTGCGAGCGGTTATTTCTGTGATTTCTTCGATAGGGAATTATTAAAGCCATCGAGAAAAAACTGACGCCGTGGCTTTATTATATCGTCGTCAGCCAAATTCTCTGACTTCTTCGATATTCCAGATGGGCAACAAACCTCAAAATCTTTGCCCTGGCAGATTTGCCAGATGACTTTTTGAACCATAGGTGCCGTGGCCATGGTTTTATTTGAGGTCTGGTCGAGAAAATCTTTGAAGGTGATGCCGTCTTTGTGATCATCTTTTATCAATTTCGGGAATTCCGCCGTCAGCGCTGACTCGCAACGAGATTGCAAGTCTTCACCAAACGACAATCCATCAATGAATTGCGTTTGGTCAAGATTGGGTTTGTAGGACAGCATGTCGTAGCCTAAATGCCCGTAATGTTTTGAGCGATTGGCCTTGCTCCAATGGATTTGTGCCATCGCGGAGCGCGCCCGCGCACTGCCGGCAAGATGGAGCAACCAGTAGCCACGATGGTTTGCTTGGGGCTCAATATAAAATGGGGAATAGTGCGGAATCCCGGTGGCCCTGTGAAAAGCCTCGCCAATGTGCAATTCGACGGCGTGTTGCCAGCTTCCCCCAAAGTCGAATACTCGTTTCATCATTGCCGGGAGATCAACAAAATCAGCAAGTCCTAAGTCATGGAGTGACTTGATCTTGGATTCCATCGTTTTTTCGGAAATAAAATCGGTAAACCAAGAAATAGCAAAATTGACAATGAACTCGGGTCGCTGGTGCAACTGCTGGGAAAGGTCGCGGATCGTTGCCGCGGAAATTTCACTCCATCCGCATTGATCGAGAAAGAAAATCGTGCGGTTTCCATGCCTTTTGTGACGGGTGTTGATGTCAGCAATAATCACCGGAGCCACCTTTTCAAAGCGTTCACGGTGTAGATGAATGGTTTTTCCAATGCGATCACCGTAGCCGTGTGTTCTCAGGGTTGCATCTAGGCACGCAAAAGCATTGGCGTCCTTTTCGATGAAATAGCAAATCGGGGTGATGTGTAAAATTTTCTCCCGGCCTATATTGATTTTGGCTTCCGCTTCCTCGACCGCTTTGAGAATCGTGATCGGAGAACCCAATTTATTTCCGTCGTAAATTCCGCCGCCGGCGAAACCATCAATGAGGGTGACAAACTGCTCTGATTTTCCGGACGAGCGTTTTGTGACGATTTCGAGATAAAGGACAAGATAATCCCGGAGCAAATCGAGCTTTTTTTCACTGTGGTCTTCAAGCTCTGGAAGAATTCCCGACGCCCAATTTTTCCAGAAGAATTGCCCGTGGTCGGATTTTTTACTCATGTGTTTATGGTGAGTTATTTGGGAAATCTTGGTGGAAACTCATCGTGGGTCTTTCCGTCGAGGTTCCGCCCGTTAACTGCCTTATTGCGTAATACCATTACAAGGTCGTCGGGAAACGTGAATTGCGTTTGGCCGGTGAGCTTTTTCGGGGCGGGCGCAAAATTGCCCCACTGCTTGAAATGGAATGCAATGCCCTGTTTCTCACAGAAGTCACGCAGTCCGCGAACCCAATCTGGATGCATAGGCCTGGCTCCTTTGGCGCTTTCCCCGCCTGCGATTATCCAGTGGATGGTATTTTTCTTTGTAAAACGGGTCAAATCAAGCGCGCCTAACAACGGTTCGCATGAGAGGAAACGGATTTTTGCGGGAATGGCGATTAATTTTGGTAGTCGTTTATCAGCCCATTCTTGGTTTTCAACTGAGGTGCCGAGCCAGACATTGTCCGGCCAGTGTTCACCCCAAGGCACGAGCCGCTCGACAGCTTCGGGGCGTTTTGTCAGCAGTAACCAGTCTAGGCTTTTTGTTTTCTCGATGAGCGCCCAAAGTTTTAAGCGCTCGCCATCCAAATCACGTCGGTCTTCAAACACATCTGACATTGATGCGCAGAATACGCGAAAGCGGGTTTTTGCCCGTTGGGCTTCCTTGTTCCATCGAAGGGGTTCATTCCAGTGAGCATCACCAAAAAAGCGCCGCTGGCCTTTGACCCCCCAGATCGCGCCGCCAAAGCGTTTGGTGAGCGTTTCGGCGTAGCAGTGCGCACACGCGGGCGAAACTTTCGCACACCCCCACCACGGGTTAAAAGTATGGTGTGTCCATTCAATGTGGGAGTTTTTGCCCATTTTTTATTTAAATCGCAATTTTGTTAAATTTAATGAGGTCATATCAGCAAGGCGAGCCGCAATGCCTAATACTCAAAGATTTGCCCTGAATTGGCCGTGTCAGGAAACGGATTTTTCATCCTCTACCTGTTCAGCGGTGTATGTGTCAGCTATTGGAGCTTGCTTTAAGGGTTGGTAAAAAATCCCACCAAAGGTTTTGGTGCGTCCCAGCCGGTTGCTCCGGGCCAACCTTAAAAGGACTGTATTAACAGCGATGACAAAATTCCTTGTGGTGGCAGGAAGCGGAAACCCGTGATGAATGATATAGGAACGAATTTGGGAAGGCGTAACGCCAGATGCCGTCCCCTTGCCAGACAGACAGAGTGACGCAACAGCGTCAAGAGTGGCTTCGGTCAAACCTGAATTAGCATATTTAATTGATTGACGGTCTGGCATCACCAACTACTGCGCCTCAAAAAGAAATTCATTCAGCGACTTTAGCTTCAGTTTCAAGGCGCTTAAATGTTCCTCTAACATCGCAATTTCCCGCTCATATTGAGCGCGCAAATCAATCAAACTGTCATCCATACCCTCAATCTAGTCTTGTTTAGCAAAAATGCAAACGCATAGTTTAGTATGCTAAACAGTTTTATATTTGTGCTCTTATTTGAGACACTGGTGTCTCAAATCTGCAAGCCGGGTTTACACGGCGTTCCTGCATCACATAATGCTGTTTTACAGCGATTTTGGTATAAAATACCATTTGGTGCCATAATTAATGGCATGGCATACCAAATGATACTTTTGTTTAGTGGCACCCATACCAAAAGGTGCCAAAGCCGATAGGCTCACTGACGCCGGGCGTCCATCTTAAAGGGGTCACCCATTAGGGCGGCCGTCAACCGGAAAAAAAGTTTTCGTTCCCAATTTTTCTTTTTTAAATCAGGTGTCTCACTGCTGTCCGAGCCCTCCGTTTTGCCCGCTTTATCCGAACCTGGGTTTTCGTCATATGATTACGACCGCCGCAAG
>CAIMNF010000332.1 GCA_903842755.1 Oligoflexia bacterium | reverse complement strand
CGACTTTGGTTTCGGTAGGCAAACGGGTAAAGCCAATGCATTCGGTAATTCTTGATTTTGGTTTTCCAAACGCTTTCGCAATCGTTTCATGGCTGGTGTAAGCTTTTGCGTCTAAAAGTGAAACATAGCCTTCGCCTTCTTCGATCGGGTGTAAGTCTACGCGGTCTAGGTTTTCTCTTAGAGCAATTTCGTGCGTGGCTTTATCGGTATTGTTCATGACTCGGGCTGGAATGCGCTCAATTCCGGCTTTTTTTGAGGCCCTAAGGCGGCGCTCGCCTGCAATTACTTTGTACCGATCGCCATCTTGGACTACTAAAATGGGTTGAAGCACGCCGTGTTCTTTAATGGAGTGCGCAAGCGCTTCAATTTCTGCATCATCAAAATGCGTCCTCACTTGGAGTTCGGATGCGTCGACTTTATCGACGGGAATGAAATTTACTAAGAAGGTCGTAAGTCCTTTGAGTCCACTGTGCGTCGTATCTGCACTTGTTTTTGCGGTAGAATAGAGCTGTTTTAAATAGCCGCTGCCTTGGCGAGTTTTAATTTTGTCGTTATTGTTTTCCATCTTGTGATTCCTTTCAAAAGATTTACGGTTTAAGGAGTTCTTGAGTTAGTTCTGCAATGTCGTGAGCGGCTGATCCTTTGCTGCTTACATCCCAGACGGTGGTTCTTCGTTTAGTAGCCTCGTTCATATCAGCACTTCGGTTGACCACCGAGTTTGCGCAGAAAGGTTCAAATTGCGAGCGTAATTCGCCAAGAACTTCTTGGCTGATCACTTCGCGATTGTCGTACATGTTCGGCACAATTTTGACGTCTAACTCTTTTCTAAATTCTTTTTGCATCATATCGATCGTAGCCATAACAAGCGACATTCCATGGAAGGAAAGTGGGTTTGTTGCGCACACGATGTTGACCCGATCTGACGCCACCATCATCGAGCCGTTTAATATAGAAGCGGCCGGATTGGTGTCTGCAACAATCAGGTCGTATTGATCAGCGATTTTTGCAATCGCCTCAGAGAGGCGATATTCGCGGCGAGTTTTATTGTTCAATGGGATTTCAATATTGCAAAGCCCTAGGTTTGCAGGGATCAGATCTAGCCCAGGAGCTACATTTAAGATGGCTTGATCAATCGAGAGATCGTTAATGAGGATGTCATATACGGTCGGACGTTCGTGCGCATCTAAGATGTCCAAATTAACGGTCAGGTGTCCTTGGCCGTCAAGATCAATTGCAAGGACGCGGTAGCCAAGCATCGAGGCCATCATCACAAACTGTGCAGTCAGAGTAGATTTGCCAGTCCCACCTTTTACATTGTAAAACATTTGCACTTTGTGGCTTGGATGCGGTGCGACATAAGCGGTCGCCGTGGCGAACGCCTCACTGTCTGCAAGTTGGCTTTCTGGATCGATGTGTTTTAGGAGCGAGTGAATGCTGACCGTGGGGCCTGCTTGTTCTGCGCCTGTACCCATCGTTTCCGCTGCTTTTTCTTCGTGTTGAAGGGTATCGAACTCGCGAATAATGTTAAAATACCGCTGAATTTCCTCTAAAGAAATCACTTTTCGGTCAACGTTTCCCACTCTTTTTCTGTGGGTTTTGATGATTCCGTGGTTTTCTAAAACGGGAAATATGTTTTTTTCTAGCTTGGCTAACGTGGAAAACTCGTTAGGGGTGAATACAATATCTTTGAACGGTGTCATGCTGATGCCTCCTTGTCGCGCTTGAAACGTTTTTTATCTTCCTATCCTTTTTTTTTATTGTTGCACAATTGTTGCCTTTGTATGCAATGTCCCCCACCCCTGCTTCATCGAATATTTTGTCTAGCGATGCTATACCAATTCCCGGATTAAATTGCGGAGTTGCAGGAGATACTGAT
>CAIMNF010000331.1 GCA_903842755.1 Oligoflexia bacterium | reverse complement strand
GAACGGTCGAGAGCATACCGGATGAGCGGCCGGGGGACCTGTACGTTGCGTTGAAAAAATTTAAAACTTATAGTGACGGTCTGGATCCAATGATTCAAAAACTGCTCAACGATGCGTCTTGCCTTCCGTTGGAGTATTATCACTATTTTGGTCTAAAAATTGAAGAATTTTTTCCAGACCCGGAAATGCTTAAGCTTGCTTTAAAGATTTACGGTAAGGGTGATTCCTGTATCTTGGACAACAAGCAAGCGAACTCTAAATACGGGCAAGCCGTTCGATTTCGATTAGCACTGTTAAGCATTTTAGACCATAACTGTAAACAGGCTGAAGAGACTTTTTCAAAGCTCTCCAAACAGAACCTGAGTGACTATACGACGCGCGCTTTTTATTGGACGGCTCGTTGTGCGCGCTTAGAGTCCAAAAAAGAGGAGTTTGTTACTTTTTTTGACAAACTCTTTAAAAGCAATCCACTGGGATTTCATACGTTGTCGATCGCAAAAGGAGAATCTGTGTTGGTGGAGCATCTCGGTAAGCCCGTGGATCCCCTGATTGTGCCGAGAACGGAAACTCAACCTCAGTTTAATGTGTGGATTAGTGTTTTAGAGGATTTAGATTTGATGGGGCAGCACGAAGCGGTGAGAAGAATGTTTGCACCCATCAAACATAGTGCCGATTTTTTGAATAACTTTGAGCCCGGGGTTAGATTGTATTTGTCGACATTTGCGTATCGAGCCCACGACCGACTTTCGTTGTTTCGTATTTTGGATAGTGTTTTCCGAACTCAAAGTGAATATGTGGTCGACTCTACGATGAAGCTTTTTTACCCCTTAGAACAATTGGATGTGATTTTGGCGAATTCTAGCCGCATAAATCCATTTTTAATTGCTGCCTTAATTCGGCAGGAAAGTGCGTTTCAGCCGGAAGCGAAGTCCGGTGTTGGCGCGATGGGCTTAATGCAACTGATGCCCGCAACTGCACGCCTGGTAGACCGCAAAGTTAAAAAGGCGCAGCTCATGAAGCCTGAGGTAAATATCCGAGTAGGTGTTCTCTATTTTCAAAGTTTAGTAGACCGATTTCAAGGCGATGTCGAGCTTGCCCTTGCTGCATATAACGCTGGACCCGAGGCGGTTGATCATTGGATTAAGCGGTATCCGATGACGAATAAAATGTTATTCTTGGACCTAATTCCCTATGCGGAGACCCGAAATTATGTCACTTTGATTGGAAGAAATTATTTCTGGTACAGTCAGTTGTATATGGATTCCGTTAAGCCAGTGGCTCCGACGGATCCTCAGGCCCCTTCGGTGCCGGAGAAACGAGTTCCCGCTGTGTTTAATGCGTTAAAGCAATCCGAAACGGATTAAAGTACAGGTTTTGAGAGCCGAATAAAATGCGAAATAATAAAACTATTCTTCATCGTTTAAAGCTTTGGGCTACGGATATGCCCGATGCTCCCGCCCATTACTTTAAGGATGAAAACGAGCATTGGAAAAGCATTTCCGCAAAATCGTATTGGGAACAAGTGTGCAGAATCGCGCATGCACTTAAAAATAATGGAGTAGAAGTAGGCGACCGAATCATGATCTATGCAGGAAATGCTCCCGAGTGGGTCCAATGGGAACTCGGTGTGGCTCTTGCGGGGGGCATGTCGGTCGGGGTACATCCTCAAACACATCTGCATGACCTCCAGCACATGATCGGTCAAACGAAACCTAAAATGATCATCACAGAAGCAGACTCTTTTCGGGCTCGGCTGACTGAACTCGGAGTAAAGAACGAATCGGTTTTACTCTTTAGTGAAACCATTCGATGGCTCACTCAGCATTCCGATCCCCAACATCTTGCATCGTTTGCGGAGCGCGCCTTAAATGAAGTCAATGCAGATCGGAGCAGCTTTTTAATTTATACATCGGGAACTTCTGCATTTCCGCGTGGGGTAATGCTGGGATTAAGGCAACTCACGTTGGTTGCTGACTTAGTCACGCGCGAATGGAACTTGCCGTTTATTGAAGGGACGCTTTTTTCTTTTTTACCCTTTGCCCACGTTGCTGAAAAGATTCAATGCATCTCGATCGCGATCACCAATCGGTATCCGGTATGGTTTAATTCAAAAAGTGAGCATTTCGCGCAAGAGTTGAAAGACGTTCGGCCAACCATGATGCTAGGGGTGCCGCGAATCTGGGAGCGACTCAAAGAAAAAGTCGAAAATGCCAGACCTAAGCTTTTATCCAGATTTAAACTAACCCAAAGAATTGATCGAAAATTTGAAGAGCTATATTTAAATCAGGTGAAGGAAGAGTTGGGGTTAGGACGCTTAAAAATTGCCGTATCGGGAGCGGCAAAGCTTCCCCCAACGATTGCAAGTTGGTTCGAGCGCATCGGAATTAATATCGCAGAAATTTATGGCATGAGTGAATCCTGCGGCCTTATTACCATGAGCGAAAAGCACCGCACCGATTGGAATGTGGTCGGGAAGCCGCCGTACGGGATTGATGTAAAAATCGAGAAAAATGGCGAAATTTGGGTCCGCGGCGGAAATATTTTTAATGGGTACTATGAAGATACCGTTGAAACACAAAGCGTTCTGGTGGATGGCTGGTTAAAAACCGGCGACTTAGGCGAATGGACGGAAGACCATGAACTTAAAATTGTTGGCCGTGACCGCGAAATTATTAAATTGGGCAACGGACGTATGATTGCGCCCGTACCCATTGAAAATGCGCTGAAAGAGCTACCAGAAGTTTCGAACGCCTGCGTGCTCGGTGATGGAAAGGTTTCGCTTCTTGCATTGATTACGTTAAAAGAGAACGTTTTAATGGAGCAAAAATTTATTCCGGGCGCCATCGAGGGGTTATCCGTAGAATCTGAACCGCTCAGAAATAAACTTCGCCTTGGAATAGAGGGCTTAAATCGCGAAGGTAAAATTAAAGAGAAAATTCCTCATTTCGTGGTCCTTTGTCGTGATTTTTTATTAGAAGAGAAAGAAATTACGCATACCCAAAAGCTCAATCGAACGAAAATTAAAGAGAACTTTAAGTAT
>CAIMNF010000330.1 GCA_903842755.1 Oligoflexia bacterium | reverse complement strand
TGATTTGATTTTACGGCGGTATGGTACACTGGGCGTATGAAGAATTTAGTTGTATTGATTTCAGTTTTATTTGCCAGTTTTTCCATCTTTGAGAATTGTTATTCCGAGGATTGGAAAGGAAAAACCCAAACCACGCCGTTAGAAGTGGGAACGATGGCCGGAGGCAGTTTGTACGGCACATCCGCGAATTGGACCTGGCTTGGCACAGCGGCATTTTTGGTGCTGCCGCACGGGTTTGTCGAAGACCTGGATGATCGAGTTTGGGCGGAAGTAGAACTGGGGCCAACGTTTTTTTCTGAAGGGTCTGGCTCGCAAACGGGGTTGCAGTATTCGGCTCATGTACGCTGGGATTTTACCCGTGATGAATCTTGGACTTTTTATGGTCTGGGCGGGATTGGCGGGTTTTATCCTCCGAAAACTTTAGGTGGATTGACTGTTGCTCCGCGCTTTGGCGTGGGTGCTGAGTTTCAAACAAAAATTTCTATGCTTTTCAGAGTCGAATTGAGTCATGAGTTTTTTGGTGCCGGAGTGGTTTTTAATTTTTAAAGTGGAGTGGAGAAGAAAGTTCATTGGCGAATCGTAACCTTAAAAAACTAATTGCATTTCCGTTAATGCATGAGGCGCATGCTCATTGTTATTCTGTATTAGCCCACGCAAAAATTACCAGTGGCGTACTCAAGGTGAACTTCAGGATCGAGGCTAAGTCTGTTCAAGACTTTAAAAAGATCATTCTAGGACATCGCGAGGACGGGGGTACTCCAACGGGTGGCCAACGGCGCAATGAACTTTGGAAAGGAACTTGCTTTGAATGCTTTATTCCTTCACGTAAATCGAATGCTTATTTAGAGTTCAATGGTGCACCCGATCGAAGTTGGAACTGGTATTCTTTTAAAAACTACCGAGACGGAATGCAAGACTTTAAGTTACTGGAGTCGGCGTGTCCCAAGCAAAACGTTTGGGCGCAGTCGGATCGGTTTTTAGAGTGCGAGTGGGCATTGCCTTTGATTGGGATTCAACAAGGGTTTCAGTCCGTCGGTGAAAATCATCATGACTTTGATAAAGTTGGTTTAAGCTTAGTGATGCATACCACCGAGGCGACGACGTATTGGGCACTTCAACACGATGGAGTGAAGCCAGATTTTCACTTAAAATCTAGTTTTTGTTATCCGATAGCAACTGAAAAAGGATGAGGGGTTCATGATTCAGCTAGGAATTGATCGTCTCGTAACAGAAGTCGATTTGCAAAAAAAAATGAGGAATAAAAAGCTGGGGCTTTTGGCGCACGCCGCATCTTATACAGGAAAAATGGTTCATACGTTGGATGCGCTTAAAGCAATTTCGGGCTTTGAAATCACTTGTGCATTTGGTCCCCAGCATGGGATGCGGGGTGAAAAACAGTACAATATGATTGAGTCGGAAGATTATATCGATCCGATTCATCAAATTCCGGTATTTAGTCTTTATGGAAAAACACGGAGGCCCTTGCCCGAAATGCTGAACCACTGTGATGGCGTTTTGGTTGATTTGCAAGATGTCGGTTGTCGAATTTACACCTACCTTACGACTGTTTTATATGTGATGGAAGAATGTGCCAAGCTCGGTAAGTTCGTTTGCATTCTAGATCGCCCAAATCCAGCGGGTCGTGCGATTGAAGGAAGTATCCTTAAATCTGGAAACGAAAGTTTTGTTGGCGCGGGCCCCATTTTAATGCGACATGGAATGACCTTAGGCGAAATGGCCATTTGGATGAAGAGTGCATTCAAGAAGAATTTCGTACGTGAACTTGATTTGGAAGTGATTCCCTTGAAGGGATACGGAATCAATTCCGCTCCTGGCTATGGTTGGCCCATTGAAGAGAGGGCTTGGCTGAACCCCTCGCCCAATATTCCTTCGGTTTCAGCGGCGAGAGTTTATTCGGGTGCAGTAATGTTTGAGGGGACGACGTTATCGGAAGGTCGCGGGACGACGCGGCCGTTTGAAGGCTTCGGTGCGCCAGACATTGACGGAGTAAAGATTTTAAAAGAGATGGAACGGTTACATCATTCGGCGCGGTCCAATGGAATTCAAACGGACTGGCTGGCAGGATGTTTATTGCGGCCTTTTTATTTCGAGCCGACCTTTTATAAACATCACGGAAAGCTGTGTAGCGGAGTTCAGTGGCACGTGGACTTTGAAGGGTATGATCCCGATTTATTTAAGCCCTATCGGCTGGTTGCGCTGGCATTGAAAGCAACGCGGATGCTTTATCCCGATTACTCCCTATGGCGGGATTTTCCGTACGAGTATGTGACGGGGCGCCTTGCAATTGATGTCATTACCGGGTGTGAAACGCTTCGAAAATGGGTGGATGACTCCGAGGCCGAACTAGCAGATTTGGAGTCTTTTTTAGCTTCTGACGAAAAGATTTGGAAGGAGCAAACCCGTGTTTATCAAATCTATAAATGAGAATAAATTAAGTTTACTTTTTCTGGCCCTGGGATTTTCGGTAGGTCAAGTTGCGGCGGCGGAGTCTTCCTCCCTAGAAACGGTACTGAAGCGGGAAAGTAAAAGTGGCAAGATCTCGGCTCAAATTGTTAATTTGACCACCACGCGTGAACTATTAAATATTGAGGCAAATCGCCCCTTAAATCCTGCGTCCAGTATTAAATTGTTCACCACGTATTCTGCACTTTCGCGTTTGGGAGTGAACTATTCCTTTCAAACTCAAATTTTTAAGACGGAGGCTGACGGGCTTTGTATTAAGGGGGGCGGCGATCCCAGTTTTGTTACCGAAGACCTTTATGTGCTCGTTCAGGCATTAAAACGCAAAGGACTAAAGCGGTTTTCAGGAAAAATCACCTTGGACGCCACCGTGTTTGACACCGAACTGATTCCAGAGGATCGGACGGATCAAGATTCGGAGAGAGCCTATAATGCGCCAATTTCTGGATTAAATTTTAATTATAATACCATTACGGTGTTTGTAAATCCGAGTAGTCGTGGGCAACCGGCGTTGGTGAGTTTGGACTGGCCTTTTCCCTTTGTAAAAATAGAGGGGAAAGTCGTCACGGGCGATTCCACTCAAATTACGTGGGATAAAAAGAAGAATGAATCCATGAAGAATCCGCTGGGAGACGAGCGCATCAATATCGGTGGCAAGATAGCGACCGACGGAGACGAGTGGCATAAGCCATTTCGGCTGAGAGACCCGGTAAGAGGCTTTGGTTTAGCGTTGACAAAAATGTTGGTGGATCAAGGAGTGGAGGGACCACTAGAGCCAACTTTAAGTGAGGGCACGTGTTTGGGGCAACCGTTCTACACGTATTCCAGTCGTCCATTATCCCAAGTGGTTCAGCTCATGAATAAATATTCGAACAACTTTATTGCAGATAGTTTGGTAAAGGTTTTGGATCATGAAGTGAATGGTCATTCAGGAACGGCCGAAGGCGGCTTGGTCATCCTGCGAGATATTTTAAAAACGGTTGGAATTGATGCACATGGGGCGGGTCGTTCTTTGGTATCGGGATCGGGCTTAACTTTAGGCAATGCGTTTGCAGCGTCCGATTTTATCAAATTGCTAAAGCGAATCGTTGCCGAAAAAGTTTATTTACCTGAAATTTTTGCCTCGATTCCCATTGCAGGAGTGGATGGGACATTAAAGCGAAAATACGTACATTCTGCGGTTGCTGAAAAATTGAGAGGGAAAACGGGGACTCTGAACGGAGTCCAGTCCTTAGTCGGGGTGTTCCCTAATGCTGCGGGGGAGTGGATCGCAGTAGCGGTGATTGCGAACGGGGGGCAGGGGATACCCGAGGTCGAGCTTGCTCGATTTTTAGGCACTCTGTAGGACGGCTGAGTTACATTTTGGTATCGATTTCAAGTGCGCGAGTTTGCGTTTCTAAAGGACTAAGTCCTTCGATCTGAGGAATATTGCCGCCTAGTTCGCGGGCTTTTTCGATCGATTTTAAAACACTTTGCTGACCATACCACGATTTATCAATGGCTTCATTCCAGCCGCGAGTAGCCATATCCAGCCCATTTTGAACTTTAGAGAGGCGCTTGACAAAAGTATCCAGGCGATTCCCCAATTGTGAAACTACGGTGGAAAGCTCATTTGCCTTTTCCGATAAACGGTATTGTTTCCACGAGTGGGCAATGAGCATGATCAGGGGCAAAATCGTGGCGGGTGAGGCAATAAACACTTTTCGGTCGCTGGCCCACTTAAACAGTTCTGCGTCGATGTCAAATGCAGCCCGAATGGCCGCTTCGGAAGGAACAAAGAGGATGACGTAGGGCAAGGATTGGGCGACGAACTTCTGATATTCTTTTCCAGATAATTCCTTGACCCGGTCCCGCAACCGGTTTGAAAATTCGCGGTGCAAGGCTTTGCGTCCCACCTCGGTTTGAGACTGTTCACTTTCCAAATAGCTATCAAACAATGAGGCTTTGGAGTCGATGACCAGGTGTTGGCCGCTCAGCGGTAATTTGATTACAAAATCGGGCTTGAGGAGCGTGCCGTCGGATCCAGTCGTGGTGGATTGTTCCTCGAAATCAATTCCGGAAACTAAGTCACTTTGCTCTAAAATATTCTTTAAGACCAGTTCTCCCCAGCGACCTCGAACGCTCTGGGAAGTTGTCAGTGCTGATTTCAGTCGTTCCGTTTCTTGGATGAGCTTTTGTTCTTGGGCAGAAATGCTCTGAATTTGCTTTTCAATTTTAGAGTATTGATCTCCGCGCTCCTTTTCAAAAAGTTGAATTTTCTCGCTCGTTTGCTTTAAATTGTTTTTAATTTCCTCAAACGACTGATCAAAGGCTTGCTTCTTTTGGTTTAGATCGGACTCATTCTGCGTTTGCAGGGTTTTCACTTGGGAATCAATGCTTTTGCCTAAAACCTCTTGCGCCATGAGAGAAAACGATTCCCGCAATCGCAATTCCGACCACTCTTGGTCCTTCATGCGTTGCTGATAATGGGCCTCGGTGGCTGCTAGTTTGGGCTTCAGAAAGGCGTAAACGATCAGCGACCCTAAAGCGGCTCCAACCAAAAATGCAATGAAGATCATCATATCCATTCTGTAAGGCAGGAGGGCTATTTTAGCAATGGGATTAAAAAGGGGCTGCTCATTTGGGTTGAAATATGCGACCCTATTAGGAGTATGATTCGCGCGAAACACCGTCAATTTTATTTAGTGATTTACCCGAAAACGGATGCGCACTTGGGGCACTATGTTTGCGGAGGTGGGCTTGACCTTGGCTTAAACGAGGAAGGGATGGACCTTGCTCGAAAAATTGCCAGACGATTTAAGCGAAACCCGCTAAAAATTAAAAAAATCATCGGTAGTCCGGAACTTCGAGCCGTGCAGATGGCCGATATTTTTCATGACGAAATCCGCGTAAAACTAGTGCTTTGGAGGAGTTTTGCGGATCAATTCATGGGGGATTGGGAGGGGCGTCCGATTCAAGAGAACATGGATTTCGATCACCCCCCGCGCGGTGAAACCGAAGAAGCGTTCTCTGCCCGAGTGGGAGCAGCAACGCACGAATTGCTTTTGAGTGACGAAGCCTGTTTTGTGGTCACTCACCTCAGAGTTGCCCGCAGAATTTTAAAGTTCTTTGGACTAGGCTCCGAGGTGATTGAACAAGCGGTTGTTTACGCAGTCGACTTGCCCGCCGGGGCGGGCCAAGCGCATCTCCGAAAAATTTAGTTAATTTTTAGAAGTGGAATGTTCCTGAAACCAAGACTCGGGTCATTGCCAAAGCAGGATGAATGTACCCGGAAGAAGTAGAAAGTTGGTAGTCTTCTTTCGCTTCTACACCTACGGAGAATCCTTGACTTAGGAAAAAGTCAAACCCAATCAAGCCACCAAATTCAAATCCAGTGCCAGATGTGGTGACTGATCCAAATACGGTATTCGTAATGTTTTCGGAGTCGATGGCAAGCCCGGCCTCGCCTCCAAAATAGAATCCGCTGTTTCCTACCTTTCTAAAAAGAAGTTGGAGAAGAATTTCATTGCTGGTCATCGAACCCGAGGTAAAGCTTGCTGGATTATAATAGCTACTCGTGTCTTTATTGTAGGTGTACTCCAACCCAAAGGCGAGTTTTGCAAAATCGAGTTGCGCAAAATTAAATCCAGCTCTTGCGCCTGCGGTAAAGCTAATCGCTTGTGAGGTGGTTGTGTTCACGCTAAATCCAGCTAAAAGTCCGAAATAACCTAAGCTGTCGGCACCCACCATTTTGCGATCGTTATTGGAAGGAACATCGCGCTCCACGTTTGAAACCTGGTCTGCAGGGATTCTTCTCTTGGTTCCGTTCACCAGTTCAATGTCGACATGTTGATGCGGAACGTTCGAAAGGATGGTTCCTTCAATGAGTTCTCCGGAAGTTGTGGTTACTTGGTCAATGGCGAACGCGTGTGGGGCGAGGGGAAGTTGGCTGATGGCCAAAAGTAAAATCAGGGGAAGAATTCTTCGTGTTGTTTTCATCGTTGCTCCTTGTTGGTTTATGGAATTTTTACTTAATTTAAACTAATTTACAACCCTATTTGCTGATTCCATGAATTTTCATTAATTAGCGGTAATCAATTATTTTGATTTAATCACCGAAACGTGTAATGGTGCCCCCCGAAGAGGGGTATGAGAATGAAATTACCGTTTGAAGTGATCGCGATGACCGTCCTTTTGACTGCTTTTTTGAGTACCACCAATGGAGCGCAAGCGCGGTTGATGAAGCCACTGGAACGCTCAGCCGGCGGCCCAGTGCTAGGCAGCGGCCCAGTATTTGACGCCGAAATCGCAGCACCCATCAAAGCTCAAATGCTGGACGATTTAGCTTTTATACAGTCCATTCAATCGAATGGCTCAGTGACCCCTTTCCATCAAGCTATTTTTGGCGCAGTGAACGGACCCAGTTACTACCAATGGTTTACCTCTCGTGTGTTGCAAGTGGGCAAAGATGACTGCGGAAGCGCGAATGCCGTTGCTTGCGTTATTCCTTCTGTTTCGGATACGAAAATTTGGATCACCGATAATTATATTAAATTTAGTCACCCTCAAATTGCGCGCCTTTCGGTGGTGTACCATGAGGCACGTCATACCGAGTCGAATCACGGAAACTGGGCGCACGCCACGTGTCCCACTCCATTCGTAGACGATCTTGGGCACGAAATGAGAAGTATTTGGACCGGAGCAAGTTTGTCGGGTGAACCTGCCTGCGATGTGACTCCTTATGGGTCGTATGGTTCCGCGACTATTTTTCTAAAAAATATTTCGAAGTTTTGCTCCAACTGTTCGGACAAAGTGAAAACCGACGCAGGAATCTATGGTGACGATCAACTGAATCGAATCACGGATGGCCCGTCAAAAGCGGCAATGAAAAATGACTTTCAAACTCACCTAATGTGAACTAAAACAAATCGATGAACAAAACTTCATCTGGCAAATCCACTGCGTGGATTTTGGTCCTGCTTGCGCTGGTCGCATTGCTTTGTATTGTTACCTTATGGTTAAAATTTAATTCTGCGCCTAAATTGGAGTCTGAAGCGAAGTCGGCTGACCAGGGCGTGCAGGTGTCTCCTAAAGAAACTCGAGCCCAAGGTCTAAACCCTGCCGATTCAACGAAAAGTGGGCATTTAGTGTCGCAGGTGAGTGCGCAAGTGGAACCCAGTGCCGCGCCGGTAGTGCTCACTCCCGAGGATCAAAAGAAATTTTCCATCCTTAAAGAAATTTTTGCGAGTAAAAATGATAATGATCCTCGGCTGGATTCCGAGTTAAGGCATCTTTCGCCAGATTTAAAAGCGGCTTTCAAACAGGAATATCAAAAAATTCCAGTGGAAAAGCGAAATGAGCGAGGAACCTTAGCGTTTCTTTTGGGGCGTGACTTGAAGTCTGTCGATGAGCTCCCCTTTTTTAAATCGATATTGAACGAGCCACCTTGTTTAAGTCTGTCCAATTGTAATCAAGTTGCTGCTCCACCGACGGGTGAGCAAGAACATTTAGAATCGATGAATCAAACGACATTATTCTACCCTCAGATCATGACGTTGAGAATGGCAGAACGGCAGATCCAAGAAGGGACAGATGCGGAGTTAAAAGAAGCACTTCTACAGATGATTAAAGAGGCAAGTCAGTCTTCAGTAGGACGAGTATCTCAAGAGGCACACGCTATCTTGACTCGCTTGGGCCAATGAATTCTTCAGGACCTTACCGATTGCATTGGTTCCGGCGGGATTTGCGGGTTGAGGGGAATCGGATTCTACAAAACTCGATTCACACGTCCCAAGGCCGAGTAGTCGGTGTTTTTTGTTTTGACCGAAAGTTTTTAAGTCGACCTGATTTTTCGCATTCGCGTTTTTTGTTTTTTTTAAGAACTTTGGAGC
>CAIMNF010000329.1 GCA_903842755.1 Oligoflexia bacterium | reverse complement strand
TACTTCACTTTGATGCTTAAGGGAACCGAAAATAAGCAAATTTTGGCTTGAATTATTCATTTTTAGTGAAGGATAAGTTAAGAGAATCTTTTCAATTTGGGCGCGGCACTCCTCAAACCAGTATGGGTCTGGTTCTGTTTGGTTTAAAACCCATTTTGAAAAGTGGTCCGATAAGTAGGCCACCCGAACCGCTTCGTCGGAATTTTGAATGGGGCCATGGAGGATAAAGTGCTCGCCCTCTTCGATGACCTCAATCTCATTCAGCTCAGCAAGGGACTGAAGGAGTCCATGCGGAAAAGACAGATTTTTCTTTGATTCCGTTTGAATTTGCCTGACTTCGGAGGTGTGGGCATCGCGATACAAGATTAGCGTCGAAATTCCTGGTTTAATTGCTTTAAGTAAAAGGTGATTGCCTGTCTTAATTCGCGTATGCTTTAAGCTATCCCCACTGACGGAGTATTGTTGAAACTCCCCCAAGGGAACGACCCGCTGTTCACCCACCGAGAGAAAGAGTGGCGCTTTTTGGTGGAGAGTTTCGGGTAAGCTCCAGGCCGCTGGCAGCAATTGCGGCAGACAAAACTGAAGGGTAAAACTAAACGGAATTACTAAAATGAGGCTAGTTTGCAAGCGTTTCATTACTCTGAAAGGAGCAATTTAAATGCCAATTTAAAAGCACGATCAATTGGAATTGACTTTTTAGGTCGGGCGAGGCACTTTATTTGGACTTACAAGGAAAGGACTTTATCATGTCATCACGTACAGGAAAAACACGCATGGCGCGCAAGATTCGCCAGGCACGCAAGGGAAAAACACGCAAGCGCAAGGAACAAAATAAGGGAACAACTCCTAAGTTTCCGATTCATAAAAAATAGGAAGGAAATCGACTAAATGGCCTATGAGAATCTGTTTACTTCGGAGTCGGTCACAGAAGGACATCCTGATAAAATTGCGGACCAAATTTCGGATTCCGTACTTGATGCGATCCTCACTCAAGATCCAAAGGGTCGGGTTGCCTGTGAGACCTTAGTGACTACCGGTTTAATTGTCATTGCCGGTGAAGTGACGACGGACGCACGGGTAGATTATGCGCACGTCGCGCGCGAAGCAGTTCGAAAAATAGGCTACGATAGTTCTGACAAAGGTTTTGATACTCATACCTGTGGGGTGATGGTCACGCTTGATCGTCAAAGCCCGGATATTGCGCAAGGGGTTACGACTGGGCAAGGGCTCCACAATAAAGTGGAGCAAGGTGCAGGCGACCAAGGAATTATGTTCGGGTATGCAATTAACGAAACGCCTGAGCTGATGCCATTGACGATTTCGCTCTCGCATAAATTAGCGCATCGGCTGTCGGTTGTGCGTAAAAATGAGACGCTACCTTGGCTAAGGCCGGATGGAAAAACGCAAGTTACAGCTCAATATGTGGATGGAAAAGCAACACGAATTGATGCGGTGGTGGTCAGTACTCAGCATGCGGAATCCATTTCACACGCTCAAATTGTAGAAGCAGTTCAAGAAGAAGTGATTAAAAAAACCATTCCTGCGCATTTGCTGGATTCGAAAACAAAATATTTAATCAACCCTACTGGCCGCTTTGTGATTGGTGGCCCAATGGGAGATTGTGGATTAACTGGACGTAAAATTATCGTGGACACTTATGGCGGCCACGGCGCACACGGCGGTGGTGCGTTCTCTGGAAAAGATCCCTCCAAGGTGGATCGTTCGGCTTGTTATATGGCTCGTTACGTTGCCAAAAATGTGGTTGCGGCAGGACTGGCCGATCGTTGTTTAGTCCAGTTGGCTTATGCGATCGGGGTAGCAGAGCCCGTCAGCGTTTATGTGAATGCGTTTGGGACTGAAAAAGCGTCTCTTGCAAAAATTGAATCTGCAATTCGTAAAACGTTTAGCCTAACTCCTGGCGGAATTATTGAATCGTTGAACTTGTTACGGCCGATTTATTCTAAAACTGCTGCGTACGGACATTTTGGCAGAAACGAGCCTGAGTTTTCGTGGGAAAAAACAGACAAAGCAGAAGCATTGAAGGCCCTGATTTAAGTTTCCGTTTAAAACAGTTGCTCGACTCCACTCTGTCCCATATATAAAGTAAATGTCCCTGATCTATGGATTTATAAAGATTTACCCATTTTTTGGCTTTTCAATGACCTTCGAGTGTTTTGACGTCATGATGGCTTTACGTCGCAAAGGCAGAAGAGTGGCGATGGGAGTCGTTATTTTGTTGGGATTTTTGTTTTTTGCATCCTCCATTTTGTGGCTCGGAATGCGTGGGGATCAAAATTCTGATGTTTGGTTTCTAAAATTTAAAAAAGCACTATTTATTAACTAGTTGATATTACAAGTTTTATTTTTAAAGTCCAAAAAAAGTCGTCAAAATTAATTTTTTTCAAGAAAAGTTTTTGACAGTGCGACAATTTTGCCCTTAACCTAATAAAGGCGACACACTCGGGAGTCAAAGGATGACTGACTCTGAGAATAACCAGAATAAAAAACTCATGGAAGGAGTTATTATGTTAGAGACCCAAAATCCGATTCAGTCCGTTTTATCTGCCGATTCTTCATTAATTGAACAGCGCTTAATCGAACAAGCCGCACAAACCGAGCAAGGTGTTTTGATTGCCGGTGAAAGTGGTACAGGGAAGGAATTGATTGCACGAATCATTCATGGGCGGTCTTCACGTGCTGCGAATGCATTTGTGGTCATGAACTGCGCCATGAGTGGTGAAGTTCTGGAAGGCGAGTTTCAATCTAAAATCGATTCTTCAATCGGTGGAACGATTTATTTTGAAGAAATCAATGAACTGCCTCTTCACCTTCAGGCCCGATTGGTTCAAAACAATGAACAAATTAGAATTATTGCATCAACCAGTTGTAATCTTCAAGACCTGGTAAATGACAAACTTTTCCGTTCTGATCTTTTTGCGAAAATTAGCTTTGTTTCGGTAGCGGTGCCTGCGCTTCGCGATCGCGTTGAGCAAATTCCAATGCTTGCCCGCGCTTATATTGAAAAATATAACAAAATCACAGGTTCTGCAGTTACGAGCACTCCCACTGCTGAGGCATTAGATGCGTTGACCAGTTACAATTGGCCGGGAAATGTTCGCGAGCTAGAACATGTGATTGAACGTATTGTAATCACCAAAGGTACAGGCGCGATCGATGCATCGGATCTTCCTGCAAAAATTTATCAATCCACGCAATCGGCGTGGAATGGAACGGGTGCGAATGCAGATGTGGATTTCCCGCGGATGTTTCTTCCAGAAAAAGGCTTGGATTTAAAAGAAGTCGTGACTGCTTTTGAAAACCACCTTGTGGATCAAGCCCTTGCTCGTACCAGCGGAAACAAAAATCGCGCAAGTCAGCTTTTAGGCTTAAATCGCACAACTTTAGTAGAGAAATTGCGAAAACGCGGAATGATCACTCCATTAAAAGCTTCCGAGGCTGCCCGTGTTTCCATGAACGGCAACCCGGAGTAGATTTGTTCGTGTGATTTAAAGTGAGTTATTTTTTGTGTGTCGAGAAACCCCCGCTCTGCGTAGAGCGGGGGTTTTTTAATTCCGGTACCGTCTCGGTTAAAAATGGACAAAAAGTTTTATTTTTACCAGCTGATTGTTATAGGGCGCAAGGTTCACTGTGCCTAAGGTTCCGTCCGACTGAATGACGTCTGAAAGAGGGACGTGGGTCGTGACTCCACCGCCGATATAAATGGGTTTGGCATGTTTCGAGACCAATTGCGAGAGTTCTAGGTCTGAATCGACGTAAGTAGAGTTGTGGGAAAAATTCACCACGCGGTTATCTGCACCTGTGCCTCCGGTTGCAGCATATTCGTTGTAACGAATAGGATCAATCGATGGACCACCAAACCAACGTTCATTAATCAAAGTCTTTAAATTAATTTTAAATCCTTTGTGGGACTCATTGTTGTACTCGAGACCATATTTGATATTTAGCGCTGGGGGATTATAGACAAAGGGAGCCCAACCAGCACGCGTCTGCGCGTCCCTGGACACATCACCCCCAAGGTCAGCCCCTAGAACATTTTTGTTTCCATCCGGCGTGTAAAGTGTTTCAGTAGCGGCCCCCATTCCTGCTCCTACCTTTACCGCTAAATAGCGCGCGCCGACTGAAGAGTTTAGTAAGTCAATTTTTGCGTCAAACGTTGCATATTGAAATTCCATCGAGTTGAGCTTGGAATAAGAATAGCCTTGGTCAAACTTGAAAACAAAGAGGTCGACGTTGTCCATGATCTTCCAAAAACCGGAAACCTGCTTTCTGTCATTCTCCGTCTCGTGCTTCCAGGCGGCGGAGGTATTTTGAATCGCATTCATATTTCTGAGTGCAGCCGCTCCTACTGAAATGTAATAGGGGCCCGCGGGACTAAATGAAACCGTAAAAGGCACAAACTGAGCGCCGGAGTTCTTTCCAATATCTCCATAGCTCGTCAAGGGTTCTCCGCTAATATCGTGCTCAAAAATTCCGGCTCCATTTGCGCTGAATGCGGCAATATAAGTCTTTTCAGAAATTCCGCTCGTCCGCTGGTTGGCAATCAAGTCTTCTATTCCGATGGAGTTAAAGCGGCTTAAAACTTCGGAAACAATGTTGCCCACTCCCGACGAACTAAACACTCCCGAATTACCAATCCGAATCGAATACGGGCGGGTGCTTCGAGGTGCCTCGGGCACGACAGGTCCAGGGCGGGGGGTTGGTGTTGCGCGATCTGCATGAAGCGCGGGACTGTTATTTTGTGCTTGGCTAAGGGTGGTCAGTGAAAAGAGTGAGAGGGCAAAAATACTTTGAACCAGTTTTTTCTTCATGGCAGCGATCATGCAAGCGTTTTGTTTCGAAGTAAAGAGGTTTACTGTTCAAAAAACGATAATCAACACTTGTGGTGAATGATTCAAATGGAATGAATTTTATGGACAAAAGCAGGACGGACGATTTTAAACAAATAAAATTTAATCATCGCTCGTTCATTCCTTTCCAAAAAATAATCGGACATTCGAAATCCCGCCAGTAAATTGGCGCACAAACTCACTGCCGACAAAAATTCAAGATTTCGCGTCGTAAACCGAAATGAATAAAGAGTGAACTCAAAAGGAGCTCAAAAATGTTTGCAATGAAGAGAAAATGGAACAACAAAAAATGGCTGCCGGTAGTGGCGGGGTTGGTGCTTTTACAAGGCTGTTCCCACGGTTTAATCATTGAAAGTGACCCGGATGAATCGGAGGTATCCATCAATGGAAAGTCGGTAGGAAAAACTCCTCTTGAACTTGGAGCAGACGAGCTTCCCCCCAAGGGAAACTTGCAGGTGCAAGTGACTAAATCTGGCATGGGCACGATGAACACCATCTTGCCCAATCCACTGGAGACAGGCACTTCAGCACATATCATGATTCTCGTTCCAAAAAGTGAGCCTGAGCTGAATAAAATTAATCGGCATACGGGCTTGATGATTCGCGCACATCAGCTCTTTTTACAAGGTCGGACTCTGGAGTCAAAAACCCTCATTGATGAAGCGCTCCTTGAAAATCCAAATTACCTTTATCCCTATTTACTCAAAGGCGCGATTTTATTTTTGAATGATGAACTTGAAGCTGCGCTGACTCAGTATAAAAAAGCCGAAGCCATTGATCCCGATAATTTAGACACGCGCCGACTGATCGACATCTTAAATAAAAAAATCGCCGATCCTAAACGCGTCCCTGCTACTTCCAGCGAAAAGGCTGCGGCACTAGACGTAGGAGGAAATCAAAGTAAATGAAGCTCAGCAAGAGAAGCATCCTACTTTTTATCGTCACTCCCCTGGTGTTAAGCTTTATTTCTATTGGCTTATATTGGTGGAAAGGTGCGGACTGGGGTTTGGCCACTCCGGTGGTCGAGGAGGCTCCTTTATTGCCGATGCAAAATCCTGTTCCCAAAATCCCAGCATCCATTCAAGATTCATTGTACAAAGACTCTTTATTGGATGAGGGTTACTTTAAATCCAGTACGTTGGAAGCGCTGTTGAATGAAAAGGCCACACGAATCATTCGCGCCCACTTAGTCGATCCCACTGCGTTCCGCGTGAATACAACCATTTTTTTCAGACCCCAAACCGAAGAAGACACTAAAGTCGCAGAAATTGCTCAGGCCAATCAAATCGAGCAAATTAAAAAAACAGAAGAAGAAAAAAAAGAAATCCAAAAGCAGGCCGAAAAAACAGATCCGACCGACGAGGTGACCTTAGGACGTAATGATTTGTTTAGTCTTGATGCGGTCGTGACTCGTTATAAAAAGCAAATGGAACTCAAAGAGAATAATCCGCTTAAAGTGCCGGAAACGAAAGTTCCTGAGATCAAAGAAAATCTCAATCCGCGCGTTCCAGATCTGCCCGCCAATATCGAAGTGGCTAGCGATTCCTCAGGAGCAGAAGAAGACCTAGAGGATAGCGCTAACGAAGAAGCAGTCGCAGAAGAGCCTCAGTACGTCATCACCGAAATTTATTTAACGGCAAATTTCTCCAAAACTATTTCAGCGGATCAAGTTAAACTCGTTCAAAAAGATTTACAGGAAGCTCTGGGGCCCACCTTTGGGAAAGTTTTTCGCTTGTCCGTGAATCAAGTGGACTTAAGTCCGGTAGCGCCGGGATGGCTAAATCGCTGGAATGAAATTAAGGCCTATGTTCTTGAGCCTTATAAGATGGTTTTTCTGTCGTTGTTCTTGGCTCTGATCGGAACGTTTTTATTTTCAGCGATTTTAAATTTTATGAGCGAGCGCCAGGCATTATTGGCGACGATGCCTAAAAAGATGTCCCCTGCGGAACTCGAGGCCGCAGCAAAGGCCGCTGCTCAGAAAAAAGAGCGAGAGCAAGCCGAGGCAGAAGCGGCCCGCAAGGCGGAAGAGCAAAAACAACATTTATTTGCGCTGGAGCAAGAAATTGTTCGAGTGGCCGTTCGAGAAAAAAAGGCCGTTAAGCATTTAATGTTAGATTGGTCGAGTTCGGACGACCATACAAAAAAATTGATCGTATTGATGGATATTTTGGCCCGAAACCGGATTGAATACGACCGTACCCCGTTGGGCATTGATAAAATTCGAGAAATTCGAAAAGAGCATAACTTCATTGCTGGATTGAGCTACGAAGACCGCTCCCAAATTTTAGCCGAAATTAATTGGTCGCTTGTTGCGACCAGCTTGCTCGGAGATCGTACCGCGGAGCCTTCGTTGTCGGTTGCGAGCGGCTTAAGTGATGTGATGTTGAAACGTTTCCTTGCCGATGAGGACTACGAAACTCAAGGAGCAGTCCTTCTGAGTTTAAATGAGGCGCGAGCGGCAAAATTATTTGGGGGCTTTACCGAGGAACGCCGTGCAAAGGTCATGGAAGAAATTTGCCTTGGACGAAGTGCTCAACCAGAACTCATTGAGAAAGCCGCTGTAAAGTTAGAAACTTTAATGCAGAAACGCCAAGACCATCCGTTTGATTTACCGGATCAGGACGCGGGCGTCGCATCGCTCACTGCGATTGTAAAAGGTCTAGACTTTGAGGCTCAGTTTGCCGCAGGTAAGGGCTTGCTCTCGATGAGTGCATCGGTTTTAGGTCGCTTTTTATCACACTTTTTCAATGTTTGCCTGGTTCCCTTTGCAACGGATGAATTTTTGCAAACCTTGGTAGAGAGCGCAAATATAAAAGCCTTACAGGCAATGGTAGGGGAGTTTGGAGACGAGTTTAAGCAACGGCTCGTTCCATTTTTGCCGCCAATGCAAAAAACCATTATTGAATCGACCGTAATTCCAATGCCGAAGGCTGAACGAATGGGACACTTAAAAGCGCTCAATGAAGAAGTAAATCAAAAAATCGAGGGCGGAAAAATAGCGTATTCGGATATTTATGATTTTGAGCGATTGCAAAAATCGAATCGGCCTAAACTTAAAATGGTCCCTGATTCCGAAGCTGCTTAATCACTGCTTTTCGCAGGTTGTATCCACTTAAAAATTGTACCTTTTGGAACCGGGATTTTTGTTCCTGCGGGAACCAATAAGGGATGGGTGACTCCCAATGTTTGGAGGTCCAGGTATTGGTCTTTGGTCGGGTCCTCTGGCTCGAGCCAAAGGAGCTTTCCTTCCAAGATTTGGTCAATAGAGAACGTTTGCTCTCCTTCTTTGACTTGAATAGAGGTATTGATCTTGCCGTCTAACCAAGAGGGATACATTACTTTTAATGCGTAATCACCGGGCTCTAGTTCCAGAGTAGAAGGGGTACGGATGGTCAATGTGGGTCCATTATTTTTCTTGGGCGCTAAGGTAAACCCGATGACCGAACCGGTGAACATCACTTTTGATTCTACGGGTGAGGCTGGCGTTGAAGTAACTTCTTTGTTCGTGGGCTGATCGGGAAGTTCGCCGTGGAACTCGAGCTCTAACGGCTGGTTTTCTATTACCGTTATTTGTCGTGGGGGAGTTCCGGGGCGGCTACTGCTAATCGTGTAGGTTCCCGGAGGAACTTGTTTGGGCAGCTCGCTTTTCCATGTCGTTTTGAAATTCTGCCCCGTAAGGGTCCATTCCTCGTCGACTCCCGAGTCTTTCACGCGTACCGTGCTGCTGGGAGCAGTTTGGGCGATCTCCTTTAAGCCTTCCGTTCGGGCTTGGATAATTCTTTTTGCAAAGTCTTTTTCGGTTTTAGGGTATTGCAAATGATATTCAACCGATTGAAAATGCGTAGCATTGCATTCCATTTGATTTTTTTCGTGGGAATTTAAATCGTAACCTAATACGTCAAAGCGCATGCGCCCGATTTTACGCTCAAATAATAGGGCGTCAATTTCGCCTATCATTTTACAAATGTGGCCCCCACAAGTGTCCGCACCATCGGTGATGACGATAATTTGCCTTAAGCGATGATCGTCTTTGGGAATCAGGGTGATTTGATCTTTTACTTTTTCAAGAGTCAATGCCAAGGGGGTTTTAGACTGGGGAGCCGGCCGTTTATTTTTTATCCATTTCTTAAAATTCTTGGCTTGCACGTTTTCGGATTTTACATCAAGACAACTGTTTTTGGTCGAAGTACCAAAATAAAAAACAGAAGTTTCTGAATTCGGATTGGCGACCGTCTGAAGGGTCGTTGCACTTTGAATCAGGGTTTCCCTTTTGGTGCGCTTTCCAATTTTTTGATCCATCGACCCACTAAAATCTAAAATCAGAATTAAAGTGGCAAGTGTTGCAGCGGTCATGAGTTACTTCCAAAAGACTTTTTCTTTTTTTTGTCTTTTTTCTTATCTTTATCTTCTTCCGCCTCAGGCTCTGACTTTTTTAAGGTCCATCGCTCGGTAAGTTCGAGCTTGATTCCCACCATCCACGAAACAGAGGAATAGCTTGGATTTTGAGTGTAGATCGGCTGCACTGGTGTGCCTTGGCCAGTTTGGTTCCAAAGGTCCACATTTCCGAAGACGCAAAAATTTACGCCGTAAGGGGGAGTATCAAAATAGGCCTGGCACCCGGTCACCCGGAGCGAGAGCATGCTGGAGTTCACCGCGGTCCCCCGAGTCTGGACGGCATCGACCGACGAGCCTGAAATGCTTTTGAGGACATCGACTTGAATATAAGGAGTCACTTTTGCACCGATTCCCAACAAAATTTCGGTATCTAAAAAAGAAAATCCCCGCGAAGTGGCAGGCGAAGTATTGAGAGAGTATTGGCGATAAGCCCCAATGAGTGAAAACATCATCGGGTCGGGACGAGCAAAAAGAAGGCCGCGCACGTCAAGCTCCCAATGGAGTGCATTGGTGGTTCGTGTTGAATCTTGCGCGCTCACTTTTTCACCGAATGAATGAAGTAAATGATAGCTAAGATCGAAGATGGGCGCGTATTGTGTGATGTAAAAAAAAGCGGGGGTTCGAACGCTGAGCTCTCCACCGACTGCAAAAAGAGTAGAAGCTCCTATGTCCTGCTCATTGTTCGCCGAAGTGCTCCAGCCCCGTCCACCAAAGCCGAAAATTCCCGCCTGTTTGAAGAGATAATAGCGAGGAGCGAGTTGATCGTACACTTTGACTTGGTCTTCGGGGGCTTCCGATTTGCCTGTGAGCGATACTTTTAAATCCATAAAACGGAGAGACTTGATGGGAGCTGGGTTACTGGCATCGATTTTTTCGATTTGGATTGAGTCTTGGTATTGGGCCGGGTCATTGGCGTAAACTTTGGCAACTTCTTCGCAGTAAGGGGCGCAATGGATTAATCGACCTACTAAAACCGGTGGAGTGCCCGTTTTAAATTTGTAATCGGGTGGAATCGCTTTGCGGATTGCAACTTTTTGCGCTTCGCTTAACTCATTGGGGATCGGGGCTGCATCCGCAATCAACGAAAAAAACATGATCCAAAACACCCCGAAAATGGGTCGCATCTCACTCCTTTTCTTTAGGATAGTTTATTTTTTATATAAAGTTTACTCAAGATTTTACTTTGCAGTGGAGTTGTCAAAAGATTGGCCATTGCTCAAACCTCAAGACGCGGTAAGATAGAGCAATGGTTAGGTCTTGGGCGGAGATGTTTGGATTACGCAGAATTCGAATTTTTTCCGCGCGTGGCTTGGTGTTCGTTGGTTCAATACTGATCGCTCCCCATTTTGCAGAAGCGGGTGCAGCATATGTTGGAGTCATGCCTTTTTCTACTCAAAGCGCCCGTGTTCCCGAAGCGTTTTCCGGACTAGGCTTTGCGCTTTCTTTTTACGAGTATCCCGGAGTAGGTCAGGTGGGGTACGGATTAAGCTTTATGGACCAAGGCACCGCTGCGACGGTTTTGTTGCGATTCAGGTATTTTATTTCGGGATCAGGCCCCCGGCCAAAGGACCAGCAAGTTGCGGGAATTTCTGCTGACCGTTTAAGGCCAGTTGCCGTAACGACCGATCCACTCCAAATTTATTTAGATGCTGCGCCAGCAGCCTATGCCGCAAGTAATACGGTTTATAAACTAGGAACAGAGGTTTTATATGGCTTTGCCGGCTATGTGGACGGGGGTATAAATATTCGGTTTTTAGGAATTTATTTTTATGGTGAACTAGGTTTTTATCAGTCCTTTTCAAATTCGCTCTCTTCCACGCTCACGCAAATTGGGGTGATTATCCCCGTTCCATTTTAAATTTAATTGACCGGAATGACACAGCGGAAGCCAGTGTCACTCGCTTCGGGGTCGAGGTAATCGAGCTGGGTGGGGTCTGTAGTGTTATAGGTTGTGAAGGCGGAAGTTGGGTAAATAGTAGGCAAAGCGGCGGTCGCGCGACCTTGATCGTTCGCACTAATTCCTTGGAACGAATCATACACACGTGGCACTTGATCGCTCGGCACAATGAGCGTGGCGTAATCGCCGTTTAGCTCTGTCGCAAGTTTATAGTTTTTGTAATTGGTGGAGTTGGTGATTCCATACATTACTTTTTGAAAGTGTTTCAATCCGCCGACACGATTGACCCCTAAGGAGTGAGCCGATCCGCCCATGGTCATTCCAAGAATCCGATTTTGGTTTCCGGAAGTATAAGGAGTCCAAGTGTCGGTTGGCCCAGCGCAATTGGTGCCACCCGAATTGCACGTCCACGAAGTGACCGATGCGACTTGGCCGCCGCTGACCGGATTAGTATTGCCGGTGAGGAAATATTGAACGTCATTGTTAAAGACTCGCGACTGTAAGGCGGAGTGCGAGGAGGAGTTCATTGAAGAAATGTTATACAGCGAATAAATGGAAGTCCCAGACGAGCTAGGTGCACCGGTAATTCCCGCAGTATACAAATCGCCATCTTGAACTGGAAGTCCTAGTACCGGATTAATCTTTGCCGTCACGGACGAAGTAATGGGGGTAGTTGATGAACTTGCATTTCCCCAGGAATAGGAAGAAAGTGTGAAGCTACCCCCAGAATCGGAAATGTTTAATCCGATTCCGGTGCCGTGATTATCAAGCCTCATGAGGGTTGCATTGTTCGACCAACCACTGAGCTTATCATAAAGGGGTGAAAGCGTGCCTAGGTTTGGATGGGTGAGCGGGGGAGCCCATCGGCTAGGGTCATAGGTCGAAGTGACTGGACAATTGTAGAGATTTGCTTCGACGTATTGGTTCGTATTCCAATAACTTCCCGAAGACGTATAAAAAATCGGACGCTGTGTATTGGGTACTCCCGATTCTAAAGTAAAGCTAGACGGTAAGCTTAAACCTGTGGATTGCAGCCAAGAGTACCATGCCATAGAACTCATTGGAAAAATGTCAGTGCCCGTCTGACCGGTAGTCCAATCTGTTTTGGACTCTGTATATAAGGCAGAAATATCTGTTTGGGATGAAGTGTTGATCAAGGTAGTCGAGCCGGGGGCCGGAGGTGAAACAAAGCCAATCATTGAGTAGACCGAATTGAGAAAAAATGTATTGGGTCGCGATGGAGTAGCGCTTGTATTTGCAAGTGTTTGGCATCCATTTGAAAATGGAACGGCATCGTAAAGTGAACTTGCGCTGGCCGATGTCCAACTTGAATAGTTACTATTTCCCGAGGGCACAGAGGTAAGTGCCGCTGTATTTGCGCCGTTCAGTTTCGCGCCAGAGGGTACGCCATAGTTTAAAAAGGTTAATCCCCACGTTTGATTTCCAGGACATTCTTCACGATTAAAATCTGCGGTGTGCGAGAGGTCACCAAGACCAGTATTGCCCGTCGTGTTATTAAATGGATCTGAAACGAGAGCGGGCCCAGTAACACCATCGAACGAATAAGAATAAGTGGAAGTTCCTGCCGACGAATAATAGCCCCAATCGTTTGCGCCTGCATCAATGATGGATCCAGAAGAGTTACGAACTAAGCTTGCAGAAGGATGAACAGTTCCGTTTTTGACCAACCAAGGACTGGTATCTCCTAAATAGCCCTCTTGCGGTCCATTAGCGCAGTCGTAAGAATCCCATTGTCCGTAGTCAATGCTTAAATGTCCTACATCATCACTGACCCATTCGGCCGCATTTCCGAACAAATCTTGTGCCCCAAAGCGTGAAACGCACGATTGAGTCTCTTGGCTGCCGGTGGTAAATAATCCCGTATTTTGTGAATAAAGATAAGAATACGATGAGCCACCAGTCGGAGTACTCGGAGATAATGCATCGGCAAAATCGGACGCGTTAAATGTGGGAGTTGCAGTGGGCATTACCCCTGCAGTGGTGGCATTCGTATTACAGGCACCGTTGCTTCCGTTGGGACCCGTTCCACCATTCATTACCCCAGAAATTAGGGCTTGTCGTTGGGGATAGGTTTTTGCACCTGGTTCGCTTACATCACTCATCCAAGGCATTACTGCAGCTGCATTAAACTCTCTTCGGCGGGGAAGGCGTTTTGCGCCGTAGAAAGGATCTACTTTTGATCCGCATGCTTTTTGGGCCACATCACGCTCAATTCCAACCACGGGCGGATTGTGCCAATTTAAAGAATTGTGAGGGGCATTCGTCGTCATTCGATTGTAGTCGGTTGAACTCAAGCTTGGATCATTGATTCCGACCCACTTTAAATTGCCGTTGATGGATTTTGCGGTCATGCAATTCCGTTTGGATACCGAGTAAAACGTTTCACCCACTTGTTCGGCAACCGGCGCCGGACTTGGATTACTAAAAGAAAAATTTTCAGAAAAAGTGCTTGCCGCTTGAACGTTGTTGGCGGAGCTATCCGCTGATTGTACACTCGCTAACGTTCCTTCATCCGGACTCCACGAGCATCCCGTTTCCCAACGGTCAATGAAAAGGTGATAGCCAAAATCAAAATATCCGAAGTCATAAGGAGAGGGCGTGGGTGCTGCAGGGTTATTCGAAAGAGATAACGGCGTTGCTCCAGGTCCATAGTAAGTACAGCGATTATGATTTTGCGGATCGGGTGTTCCTGCAGGAGATGCGCCTGCGAGGATGTTTCGACAGGTTTCAAAGTTAACGGACTCGCGGTGGATTAATACCATGTTTGGCGGCGGAATCGGCACCGTGACTCGTTGGGCGCTGATGGTTGAGGTTGAAAGCTTTTCCGAAATGCCGTTTCTTGCGACGGTGACGATGTAATCATATTGATAAGGATACGCTACCGCTTGATCGTAACAGGTGGGCGGAATCGATACGGACGCGGTTGCTGTTCCAGTTCGAATTGTACCGTCCGGATTACAATTAACGATGCAGGTAGAGACCCCGGCCGCCGAAGTGGTTGTGGCGGAGGCGCAAGCCACTTTTGAAGTAAAGTCAAATGTTCCACCGCGATAAACCCGATAAGCGACATAGTATTTTGCCGGAGTAGGATTTGGGGTAGGACTCGGCAAATAAGAAGCGTATCCTGTAGGTACGGTCAACTGGGCCGCGGTTGCAAACGCATTAAAGCTTTGATGGTCGCTAAAACTTGATGCCCCAAAGTTAAAAGGTGCCCATTGAATAATGACTTCAGCGGTATTTGGGTTATCCAAGCTTGGTGCGGGTGAGGGGTAGAAGGTGGGAGCGCTTCCATAGGCTTTTACCAACGATACGTTTTGCGGGTTTGCAGTTCCAAAGGAAGTATAAATTTGAGTCAGCGTCGCACTGTCTGAACTTAAAACTAAGGTGCCGTCACTCGCGGTGGCTTGAACTTGGCAGCTATAGGCGCTGTTTGGCATAAAATAGCTTGAAAACGTGGTAAGGCCACTGGTCGGTAATGTCGGTCCAAGCGAGGCAGTACCGCCATCCCGTGAACAGTAAAGTGCAAGCGAAGAATAATTAAATGTTGGAACTTGGTAGGTGACCACTACTGTAGAGTCGAGCGAAACATTAGCGCTCGTCAATGTGAGGAGTAACGACGATGTATAAGAATACTGTGGCGCAACCACTTGAGGGAGTGAAAGGGGGTTGATAATTCCCTGACCGCATCCGGTACATGCATTCAGGGACATACAGAAGGCTATCGCAAATAGAGAATGAATGATTTTATTCATGGAGACTCCGCATCCATAGCGCACCGAAAACCAATGTCCCAACTTTCTGCTTGCGAATCTAAATATAAAGTAGAGTAATCGCCGCTTAATACCGGTTGATAAGTGGATACTCCAGATGCATTCACTCCGTCGGTCGAAACATATTTTATAGGATTAGTTGAATATCCTGCGACAGAACCGCCTGCGCTTGCGGGCACCCAAGCGCCCACGTTAAATGCGGATCCACCCATGGCGAGAGCAAACGTGGAGGAGGTGTTGCTGGTCCACCAATTATTGTTTGAAAATATGTTTTTGGAGAGCGTGGCGCTGCCGCTGGGAAGATATTGGGTGCGGCTTAAAAACAGGGCAAATTCACTAATTCCGTCTTCATTAAAATTTACGTTTTCACCATTGTTAAAGGGTAAGCCTAAAACAGCGTTCCAAAGCCAATTCCCGGCATTTTGATCGAGCGCTAAGTCAGGAATAGCACGACCAGTGTTCGCATTTAGGAAGCTTGCGTTTTGATCGTCGTAGAGTGAATCAATGCTCGAACTGAAGCTTACCCAAGGACCATATATAGAGGCATTTCCGGTGGCTTGGCCAAACGTGAACGGAATAAGGAGTCCACTTTCATAGCTTGCAGTGGACGGAAGTAAGTCCTGTGTGGCCTGAGCTAAGCTTGAAGCCGCCGCCTGGGCGTAGTTGACTCCTGCCGTGGGCTTGGTTATTTCGTCCGCAACCCATTCCGCTGCGTTTCCAAACAGGTCTTGAGCTCCAAAGCGAGAAAGACAATTCTGGGTGCTGTTGCTTCCGATCACTAATAAGTCAGTTCGATTCACTCCAAGTATCGATGTTCCAGTAGTATTTGTGGGCATGATAAAATCAGCAACCCCGCTGCTGGAATTTGCATTCCAAGGCTGATAAAAAGGAGTTGGATTGGCCGAGATGGAAGTAATTAATCCTGAAGTCCAAGAGTTGGTGTTGCAGCCGGCTCCATTTCCATTCGTATTGAGCGCGGTGCTATTCGAAGAGATGAGTTGTTGCCTTTGTCCTAAAGTCAGTGCGCCAGGTTCGCCTTGCAAGGTCAGCCATGGAAAAGGGGCGGAAGCATTGAATTCTCGTCGACTCAGTAACCGCTTACTTTGACCACTGTAACCTGGAGTAGAAGTAAAATTTTGGCAAATTTGTGCCGCGCTGGAACGTTTGACATTGACGAGTGGCGGCTTTTTCCAATCACTGTTTGAATTGGTATTCTGTGCAGAGTTCGATGCTAAAGCGTATGCCCAATTTGTGGGAGGACTAGCGCTGAAGATTGAGTCCGCAGTTTGCCACGAGCTGCCATTCCATGTCGAACAAGTTCGGCTATTTAAATTGTAATAGGTTGCATAAGTAGTGCTTCCAAAACCGGAATTCGTTCCCATTAAAGTAGTGGGTGCTGTAGTTCCAACGCAAGCGGGTGCATAATTGCCGTTATTTGCGTAGCAATTGACTGACCAAGCGCAGCCCATTTCGGTTGCATCGATAAAAATGTTAGGTCCGAAGTCAAAGGTATAGGAAGAATCGCCGACATAAGGGGGGGAATACAAATAGGATGTATAGGTTGAAGACGCAGATCTTGGGTACTTGCCAAGGCCATTATAAAGGCATTGGTTATGGTTTAGTGATTGAATCGATTTATTCATGATTGTACAGAGTTCGTAGTTCACGCTGTCTCTATGTACTAATACCATGTTGTCAGGCGGAATTTGGACCTTGATAAAGAAGGGGTTATAGTTCGTATCCGTCTCATTTGGCTGTAACGCGGGAGTGGGTAAGTGTTCGGCAGCAAAAGTAGTATTGGCGGCGTTGGTTGGATGTAAGATCGTGATTGCATACGCGTAAGTAACGGGCCCCGTCGCATCCGTAGGTGCAGCTACTGCGTTGTCCACGAAAGCAGTGGGATAAGTAGAGTCGCCTAAATTTCCAGCACTGACGACGCACGTTCCGGTGTCCGAAGTGTACTGGGTGTGATTTGAGCACGAATCGTTGCTGTCCACATTGAACGAGTTTCCGGAACTATTGTATTTAGTGCGGAGGACTTTAAATCGAGTGTTAGAGTTGAATGTTAAAAGGGGATAATGATCCGTAGGTGTTTGAAACGGCGCCCACTTTAGGGTGACCGACGGAGCGGTCAGTTGAGTACTTGCCGCAAGGGTACCATCCGAATTAACCACGCTGTATCCCGAATAACTCGTCGTTTGTCCTAATGCCTTCACTAAAATCACGTTGCGGTACGCGCCGCCCACATTCATCATCGTACAATTAGTGCCAGAGCCGCCAGACAAGTTTGCAGAGGTTTCATCGCACAGAAGTGAGGAGGGCATGGTCACGCTTACCGAGTTTGCATTCAGATGTTCCGTATTGGTCAATAAGCTTACTGCGTTTGCATTGCAGGTATAAGTGCTGCCAGGAATAGCGCCTTCATAAGTGTATTGCGTTACGGTAGGATCCAATTGTCCGGCAATCAGTGTGGGGCTACCGCCATCTTTGGCGCAATAAAGATTGACCCATGCAGTACTCGCAGTTGGAGCGGCAGCTAAGGTAATCGACAATGATTTTTCTCCGGTGCGGCTCGTACTGTTGACTAATGATATTGCTGTTACGCCAAGGTAACCGCTAAAGGTAGGCTCGCCTCCAAAACTATTGGCATCAATCTCTAACGGATTGGCGCAGCCTGTGAGGCCGATCGTCAGCAGGAATGCGAATCGTTTAGAAGTGCATTTTCCCCGAGTCATGATCCATGTCCTGAGCAGCTGCTCGCATTGTAGATTTTTAGAACTACTTGTTGTACACACGAATTATTTCCCGACGGAGTCCCATTACAAAGTGCGCCTGGATTATTTCCGTTACTGACTTGAATAGCAACAGCACCGTAAAGATTCGTGCCCGGGGTACCTGTAGTTGTGTTATAGTCACTCGTGCAATAGTAAGTAGCGGGAGTGGTTTTAGTGTTGACCAAAGCAACGTTCCAGCTTCCAAAGGTTGCCGTTCCAGTACCAAAATTTAATGAAGGAGTGCCTGCCGATAGGGAGCCGAACCCAAGCCAGAATCCATTTTCGGGTTCGAGAATAAAGTTTAAACTGTAATTGAGCGGATTTGGGGTGCTTGCAGGCAAGGTACTTGGTAAATTGAGTAAATCTATGTCGGAAACTGCAAAACTAAGGGGTACTTGGGGCTGGGAGGCCATACAATTTTTGTCCGCATTTAATGCGAGGCAGGAGTGTGGTCCAATCACTGAAACCATTCCGCTTCCATAGTTGGTCGTGACCGCACTGCTGGTTACGGTAGAGGGGGTGAGGGTGTTCAACTCAAAGCTACATGCTCCCTCAGTCGACGGAGCAATGTCGCATTCACCCGCGGTAGGTGTCGTGCCAATCGAAACAGAAGAGCTTGATGAGGACGAGCTCGATGAAGTTGAGGACGATGCCGCAGTCGCGAATGATAAGTTATACAAAGAATGTGGATTGTAAGGAACATCGATATAAAAATCCGTTTGAGAAACGATATTCGGGGAGAGTGTCGGTTGTAATTGGATGTTTACTTTGTAACGCTGATGAATATTTCCTGGTGAACTGGTTTGATTGCAGCCAAATCCAGCCCCGGGGTAAGGTCGTACTTTTAAAAGAATTGGACTTGCGCCTGTGGGCCCCGTAAATGGTCCGCTCGATACCGCATAATCAGTTCCCAGACTAAACGCATGGACGAGTGAAGTAGGGGGCACATAAGTCCCATTACATAAAGTGGTCGTCGGGGTGATCGTTACGTTCGGTGTATACGCGTAGGTATCGGCCGCAAGCGTCGTTCCAAAAAGGGCGCTAGTGGAAATTTGAAAAGTAGTCGTTTCCGCAATGATGTTCACGTTCTGCTGACAATTGGATAGTCCACAGGTCGCTCCAGATGCAGTAACGGTCCAATTTGAACTTCCCGTCGAAGAAATCCAAGGACATGCATAGGGGCGTGTTGAGGCGGCAAAAAGACTATCTGCCGTACAGCTGGCGCCCGTGTTTGTCACTGTGCTTGATTTTCCAGGTTCCGTTTCGGTTATCCCCATGATCGTTCCAATTTGGGGACCGGTTGTAATTCCAAACGATGGGGGATAGGAGTCTGGAATTACCGGGTAGAGGGGAGATAAGGGATTATTTGGTGAAGTCATGAAATTCACGGCTGCTAAGGTCGATTGGCTGGGGTCGTAATTTAGAGTGGGAATTGGAACACTGACCGGCGAGGGCGATGGAACTGCGGTATCTAAAACTGCAGGTAAAGTCATTGCCGCAGTAATTGCAAGAGGGCGTACGGTCGCGCGGTGGACTCGAATAAAAAACTGCCGCTGAATGGTTGTTCCATTTTGCGTGGTCGCTTGTAAAATAAAGCCGTACGGAATTTCATAAAAAGAGGAAGTGAGATTTCCAAGCGCCGAATATATAAAGTCAAACGGTGGAGTCCAAGTGAAAAGTGCGGTGGGCGTAGTTGTTCCCGTACTATAGTTTAAGAATTGTGGCACGCCGATCGGATTTGGGGCACCGGTGGTTGGCGCCGGGCTAGATAATGGGAAAAATACCGGAGATGATCCATAATACGCAGGCGAGGTACGCGCAAAATAATTAGGCATTGTTGAGCTAAAACAGTTGAGACAGGTGATACTGGCCCAAGAATTTGAGTTTCCGATCGGGTCACCCATGTCAATGTCGGGGTCCAACCCGTAAAAGAATTCACGGGCATCCAGTCCGTAGACCGTCGTTCCACCCACTGTAAAGCCAGCAGGACTTGCGGATGGCGCAGGGTTAGATCCCAGTCGCGACAATGTGGTCATTGACGTCCCTTCGTAGGCGTCTAAATAGTATCGGCCGTCCGCGCCCGTACTTCCTGAAAATGGTGCCGGCACAGAGCCCTGAGTTCCCGTATATTGTGTACAGTTTGAAGCTCCGGAAGGACTGCTGCACGCCACTGCACCCGGAGAAGGAGAAGGTGTTAAATAAGTTTTTTGGATTTGAAGCGTGATCGCGTCAGACAAGATACAATAAGCCGCCAAGTTTGCGGTCGCCGCTGTACAGGCTTCGATGTTGAAGGTACACGTTTTGGGAGAAGGCTTATTATTCGGGCTTGAGAGAGTTGGTGAATACGGTTGCCCAAAAATAGCCCCCGTAGTGGGGTTAATTTGAATGAAATTACAATCCAACTGTGTTGCCGCTGCCGAAGGATTTGAAATATATTGTGGGACTATTGATGTTGGGTTTGCCAACGGCGGGCTATATCCTTTTCCATTTGGTGGCGGAATGGGAATCACGCTCGAATAATTAGCGACGAACGATGCCGAATTTACCCCCGCCGCTGCCCCATAAATTCCATAAGTCACTGTACCGCCGCCGCCAGCGGAAACTGCTCCTGCCGGATTATTGATTCCTTGAATGACTTTGGTGCAGGAACTTGCAACGGTGTTAATCGAAGTAGAGGAAGTGACCGCAGTGGTGCCACAATTATAGATCCCCGAGTTCGTAGGGTCTGAAGAAATATAAAAATAAGAACCTTCTTGAATCACGTTTTGACTGGAGTTGGCGGGTGAGGGCATCGCAACGTCTAACGTAGCCAGTCCACCTCCAGAGGATGATGAAAGTAAAGTTCCAACTGGCTCGGAGGTAAAGGAAGGAAGGTCTAAGTTAGTCGCCGTATTAATCGTCAAATGTACGGTATATTGAACCTGCATGGACGACGAGTAGGTAATGGGAATCGCACCGGGAAGATTGAAGGCGTCGCTGACTTTGTTCTGAGATGCATAAGAGAGCGTCACTAAAAATGTTCTATTCGGCGAGGCCACTCCTGGGTTTTGAACTAAGCCCGTTTTTGGATCAATGTACGCCGATTGATAAGAGTAATAGCTTGGACCAAAAAATCCAAGTGTGTATTGGTCAGTGCCATAGTAACTAATCAAGGGCGCAGTGGTAGAAATTGCACTGTAATAACTTGAAGAAGTTGGGTCTGGTGTAATGGTGGGGTTGGGGCGATAGGTGACTGGTCCAGAGGCATTGGCAGAAAAAGCAGAATATTGTTGGCAGTCACTTGAAAATGAAGCCAAGCCAGTGGCGCATGGCGCAGAAGGCGAAGCCAATGGATAAGGAAAAAGGATGCTCCCGCTGGCTGGGGAATTTGCAGGGTCCGGTGCAATGGTAATTTGTACTGGGTCGCCATCGGCATCCGATGCGGCGAAGGCGAATAGGTTCGGTGCGTAAGTCGAATCTGTACTAAAAAGAGTTGGCGTAGTGGGTATGGCCGTTGGCGAATTGATATTCTGTGAGGTATTGATTAGAGCCGAGGCATTGTTTGGCAAGATCGATTG
>CAIMNF010000328.1 GCA_903842755.1 Oligoflexia bacterium | reverse complement strand
TGCGATCACCTTTGCAACTGCTATTGCTGGATTAAAAAAAGCAGTGGTACCGACAGCGGCTGCACCTACCAAAAATTCCCGTCTACTTAAACTACTCATTTGACTCCTTTAGAAAAGACCGATTCGGTTGTTGCTGGTGCCGGACTTTGTTCTACCCAAGCAGCCAAGTCCTCAAGCTCTTTATTGTTAATTTCAGTAACCCGAAAGGTAGGCATCGTATTGATCCCACTTCTCACCAATACTTTAAGGGCTTCAGGAGAATAATGACGACCAAGAATCACTGGAGCAATTCTCGTTTGGTGACAATAGATACAAAGTGATCGGTAGATTTGCGCACTGTTTTTCCATTGGCCAGCTGAATAAGCCTGATAATCCACTCTCTCAGCTAAAGATTTTTTGGAAAAATACATACTGGCTAAAATGATTATAACCATTACCGCATAGAAACCAAAATTTTGACGATTGGCATTTGTTACTTTATTCATGATTCGCCTCCAAAGCTCATCGTTCTCATTGAGATTGATCCGTTTTGTATTTCTTCATATTCAAATCGAAGTTCGTCGTTTTCATCCGATGCGCCGAGTACATAGAGCAACGGTAGATAATGTTCAATCGTGGGTACGCTTAATCTTCCGGATTCGGTTTTTGAAAAGCTATTGATGATTTCATCGACGTTTCCAGCTAAAATACTTTCTTTAATCCATCCGTCGAACTCCGTAGCCCAATCATATGGCTTGGGGTTTGACTCCCATTTTAGCAACTTTAGATTGTGTACGATGTTTCCACTCCCGATAATCAAAACCCCCTGATCTCGAAGTGCGGCTAGACGTTTGCCAAGGTTGAAGTGATATTCAGGCGGTTTTTCCATGTGAAGACTAAGTTGAACGGTAGGAATATTGGCGTTCGGAAAAACATGCCGGAGGACCGACCACGTACCATGATCTAATCCCCACATCTCATCATCCAGATGAGCTTCCTGATAAAGAACTTTTTTAGCCACTTGCTCGGCTAGCTCCGGGCAACCAGGAGCTGGGTATTGAATTGAAAAGAGTGTTTCAGGAAATCCATAAAAATCATGTATCGTTTTCGGGTTCGACATGTGTGTTATCCAAGTTCCCTCGGTCATCCAGTGCGCAGAAATGCAAAGAATGGACTTTGGATTTGAGCAATTAGATTTTAGCTTTTTCAACGCTTGGGTAAATGCATTGTCTTCAATTGCATTCAATGGAGAACCATGACCAATAAACCAAACTGGTGCACGAGCGATTTTCATATGTTAGATACCAATCTGGTCTACTGCCCATTGTTGAATATTTAATAAAAAAAAGATCTTGCCTGCCTAAGGTTCCATCCCGGCAGACAAGATCTTTACAATTTAATAAGAAGAGATACTGAGATTGTTATCAACCTTTGTTATCCCTGGTGCGAAATAAGCAGCCCAACGAGCGTCGTTCTTTTCTGCCATAGAATGGACACTACCGCTCAGGGTAACTTTCGCGCCATCCACAGCCACGTCAATTCCTTCACTTTCAGTATCAGCTGAACGCTTAAAGGCCGCTTGAATGCGAGTTTTAATGTCAGCTGGCTGAACATTTGATTTGATTTCTATTTCATTACTTACGTCATTAACACCCATCAGTGATTTCACGCAGTTTTTGGCAGCTTCCTTTTGGTAGTCCCATTCAACTTTTCCTTTCAGCGTTACGGCACCGTCAGAAACTGAAACCTTGATGCCTTCTGGGACACTGTAATCCCATTTTAATGCATTGATCGCGGCTTCAGCTATATCTTGGTCATTTCGTTTGAAAGAGAAATCAAAAAATTTCACCTTGATCTCATTTGTGATTGCTCTTACGCCAGCGACTCGTTGCGCAGCTTCTTCCGCCGCAGTTTTTTGAACATAGTGGCCTGTCGTACCGTTAAGAGATACAATGCCGTCCTTCACCGTAACACCAATCTCAGATGCGGTAGTGCGGGCATCCCATTTTAACTCATCTCGTACATCCTGTTGAATCTGATTATCTGTTTTCATTTTGATTTCCTTTTCTAACAATTGCCGCCGAGTAACTCAGTAGCTGACTTCAGCTTAATTAATGCTGAAATAAATTTTTATAGGCCAAGCTTTACTGGCCAATCTTAAGGTTATTTTCGACCGATTTCACGCCAGGAGCGTTCCATGCCGCAAGTCCCGCATCCATAATCTCAGCGAAGGAATGCACGTGTCCTGTGAGGGTGACGACATTCTGACTGACTTTAACTTCAATTTTACGTCCTTCGGCTTCGGCAGATCTTTTTAGCGCCTCTTCAATATGTGTTTTTACATCTGCCGGTTGAGCTTTTTCCTTGAGCGTAATCTCGTTGTTAACGCCCCTGACTCCTATCAATGAACTCACGGCATTTTTAGCTGCAACTCTTTCATAGTCCCAATCTGCTTCACCTTTCAACGTGATCCAACCTTTCTCAACGGTAACTTTAATGCCTTTGGGTGCAGCATAGTTCCACTCCAATGCGCTCACTGCTGCATCCGCAATATCGGAATCACTTTTTAGGTAAGGGCCCGAGATATCTACGTCTAATTCATCTGCAATGGCACGAACACCACCTACACGTTGGGCGGCTGTTTCAGCCATTGACTTTTCAAAGTAGTGATTTACGGTTCCACGAAGGGTAATCACACCATCTTT
>CAIMNF010000327.1 GCA_903842755.1 Oligoflexia bacterium | reverse complement strand
TGAATATCAAATGGCAAACTGGTACTGATCCCATTAGGATAATATTCGTTAGTGGTAAGACCCTCAGGCTCTAAAAATATTTGATGGCTTTCTTTATCAGCAAAGCGATTAATCTTGTCTTCAACACTAGGACAGTAACGCGGACCGACGCCTTCAATTTTGCCCGTAAACATAGGGCTACGATCAAAGCCCGAACGAATAATATCGTGCGTACGCTCATTGGTATGGGTGATCCAACAAGGCATTTGATCAGGATGATCTTCAACCGAACCCATGTAACTAAATACAGGTATTGGTCCCTCTCCACCGCCAAGCATACCGTCGCCAGGCTGTTCCAAGCAGGAAGAAAAATCGATGGTTCTCCCGTCCAAGCGCGGGGGGGTTCCTGTTTTAAGACGACCTTGAGGAAGCTTTAGTTCTTTGAGACGATCACTTAGCCGAATCGCGGGCGGATCCCCTGCGCGACCAGCAGAATAATTATCCAGGCCAACGTGTATTCGCCCATTCAAAAAGGTCCCCGCTGTTAATATAACGGCTCTGGCTCTAAATTGAATCCCGGCTTGTACCACAGCACCCACAACCTTATTACCTTCGAGCCATAAGTCATCAACGGCTTGTTGAAATAATGAAAGATTGGGCTGATTTTCCAGCTCATAGCGAACCGCCGCTTTGTACAAAATCCTGTCGGCTTGTGCTCGGGTCGCTCTTACAGCAGGTCCTTTTGACTTATTCAGAATCCTAAATTGAATGCCAGCTTTATCTGTGGCGCGGGCCATTACGCCGCCCATTGCGTCGATCTCCTTGACCAAGTGGCCTTTACCAATCCCGCCAATGGACGGGTTGCAACTCATTTGTCCAAGCGTTTCAATATTATGGGTCAGCAATAAGGTATCACATCCCATTCTTGCGCTTGCTAGTGCAGCCTCAGTTCCTGCGTGACCACCGCCGACAACAATGACATCAAACTCGTGTGGATATTTCATTATTAAATAGCTGCTTGGGCCTTATTAAGTCGAAAAGCAAAAACAATTAATTAAAGTAATTTGCAAAGAAATTAATTAATCGTAAAGTAAGAAGTTTAAAACCAATAGAATTAATTTTATGTAACTGTGTATTTTACGTCTTGTCCCATTTGCAAAGCAAGTATCACACTGGCGATCTACAACAATACAAAAATGAAAACCTCCAGAAGTATCGAAAAAATAGTACGCGGTCAAAAAACGAGTGACGGTAACGGTGTTAAGTTAACTCGGCTTTTAACACAGGACTTGCAAAAGCGATTAGATCCCTTTCTAATGCTTGATGCCTTTGGCAGTGAAGAGGCATCTGATTACATAGGGGGATTTCCTGATCATCCTCATAGAGGTTTTGAAACAGTTACATATATGCTGCAGGGTCGAATGAGACACCATGATAGTGCAGGTAATTCAGGACTTTTGCATGATGGCGGTGTACAGTGGATGACTGCCGGCAAGGGTGTAATTCATAGCGAAATGCCGGAACAGAAAAATGGAAGAATGAGTGGTTTTCAGTTGTGGCTCAATCTTCCGTCAAAAGAAAAAATGTGCACGCCGTGGTACAAAGACTTTCGAAGCGAGGAGGTGCCAGAGATTCAGCTAGAAGATGGGGTTACCATCAGAATTATTGCTGGTACATCGCATCATGCGAGAGGAGCTGTTCAAAGGGAGGTCACTGAACCTCTGTATCTTGATATTCACTTTAATAAAGATACTGGAGCTTCTTTTGAAGAAGTAATCCCAAAAACAAGTAATGCTTTTTTATATGTGTACGAGGGTGAAATCACCGTTAGTGATGGGTCTAAATCAAATGTCGTAAAGAAAGAAGAAATGGGTATTCTAAGTAACGATAGTGATTTGCTGAAAATTAAAACAGCGGGTATGGCGAGACTCATCGTTATAGCAGGAAAGCCATTGGGGGAAAGCATAGTCCAATAT